>NZ_JACDRR010000007.1:405814-406062 GCF_013449375.1 Pectobacterium sp. CFBP8739
CTCGTTTCCCGCTCCAATTTAAAGCATCGGCGATAGCGGATGTTGGTCTTAAGACCTAAATATTCTGGCGCGTTAACAAAGCGGTTATGTAGCGGATTGCAAATCCGTCTAGTCCGGTTCGACTCCGGAACGCGCCTCCAATATTTATGCCCGGGTGGTGAAATCGGTAGACACAAGGGATTTAAAATCCCTCGGCGTACGCGCTGTGCGGGTTCAAGTCCCGCCCCGGGCACCATTGATAAATCAAT
>NZ_JACDRR010000008.1 GCF_013449375.1 Pectobacterium sp. CFBP8739
CACATTCAAGCCTTAACCCCAACTGGTTAAATTTTAGGGGGTGACAACTATCCTGCCAGAGGGGGTACCCAAAGCACTGCGCAGTTTCTTTAATGGGTACACCTCTGTGTACACGGTAATCATGCGCTTTGTTGTTTCTCCATGATAGCCCATGATAACAAAAAAGCCTGCAATATCGCAGGCTTCTTGGTTTTTTGATAGCAGGTGATTTCTCACGAAACCTTACTCAATATTCTGAATTTGTTCCCGCATTTGCTCTATCAGCACTTTCAGTTCAATGGCTGATGCGGTGACATCGGCGTTGATGGATTTCGAGGCCAGCGTGTTCGATTCGCGGTTGAATTCCTGCATCATGAAGTCGAGACGGCGGCCGACGGCTTCTTCTTTTTTCAGGATTTTGTAGGTTTCTTTGACGTGGGCGTCGAGGCGGTCGAGTTCTTCGGCGACGTCGACGCGCTGCGCCAGCAGCACCAGTTCCTGTTCCAGCCGGTTATTTTCCAGTTGTACCTGTGCATCTTCCAGCTTGCTTTGCAGGCGCTCGCGCTGCCATTGCAGGATGTTCGGCATCTGGGCGCGGACTTTGACGACTTCGGCACTGACGCCAGCCAGACGCTGTTCAATCAGCGCTTTTAGCGCGTTGCCTTCGCTTTCACGGGCGGCGATGAAGTCATCCAACGCGCCTTCCAACGCGGTCAGCAACTCGGCGCTGATCGCATCCAGATCCTGCTCTTCCGCCGACATCACGCCAGGCCAGCGCAGGATATCAACCGGATTGATTTCTCCTTCATCGCTCTGCATTTTGACCCAGTTGGCGGCGTTGACTAGCTGTTTGGCCAGCTTTTCATTCAGGATCAGCGCACTTTGCGCACTCGGGTCGAGCTCAAAACGCAGGTTGCATTCGATTTTGCCACGGGTCAAACGGGCGCGGATGCGCTCACGCGCAACGGGTTCGAGGCTACGGAATTGTTCCGGTAAACGAAGATAGGTTTCCAGATAGCGCTGGTTAACGGAACGCAGTTCCCAGGCTGCGCTTCCCCAGTTGCCCTTGATTTCTCGGCGGGCGTAAGCGGTCATGCTGCGAATCATTGGTGCATACCTGTAAAGCAAATGATGAGAAAGAGTATAGCGTTGAGCCCCCGCAGGGGATAGGAAAACCGTCCGTGGTGTGGTGTCTGCCGTGAATCAGGCGGCGTTAAGTAAGGCTTCGTTCTGTTTGGCTATCTCCCGACAGCGGTTTTTCATCATCTGCTTCAGTTGCAATGTTGCCTGTGATTGTGGGTTATCACGGCGGCTGATCAGCGTGACTTCAAAAGGCAGCGGCTGGTCGATAGGGACGATTTTGAGCTGATCGGCATAACGACAGGCGGTAAAGAGATCGACGATACCGGCACCACCGCCTGCCAGCACCATATCGGCAATCACCGAGTAGGTTTTGATGTAGAGCGACGCAACGGGTTGCAGCGCTTTATCGCGCAATGCACGGTGCAACACCTGACCGAGCGGATCCTGATGCTGCATCATTAGCAGGTTGTTGTTGCACAGCCATTCCAGCGATACCGGACCGTTTATTGGGCTGTTTTTCGGCAGCAGAGCAACCATCGTGGATTGGAACAGCGGCTCTGCCAGCAGTTCGGATGGCACCTGCTGCCCAAAGATCAGCGCGAAATCGAGCTGGTTTTGCAGGATGTTCTGACACAGCGTGCTGAAGTGTTCGGTGACGAGTTCGACGTTAACCGAGGCCGCCTGCTTATGAAATTCCACCAGCGTCGGTGCCACGATCATCTGCCCGAACGCATGCGCTGCCCCCAGCCGCACGGAGTGGGCTTTGCTGGTTTTGATCTGTTCGGTGAGGGAACTGATGCTTTGCAGGTGGCTGAACAGTTCCTGCACTTTCGGGATGAGGCGTAGCCCTTCTTCGGTGGCGACCATCCCCTGAGTACGACGTTCAAACAGGGAAAAACCGAGCTGCTGTTCCGCGTGGTTCAGTACCCGACTGACGTTAGGCTGAGAGACGTTGAGCAAGCGCGCGGCGCCGCTGATGGTGCCTGCCTGAACAATGGCCTGGAAGATTTCAATGTGGCGTAATCGCATGGTGCAGGCTCCGGCTGATGCTTTCTAATGAGCATCGTATGAGTAATAACCAAAAAGTCTGCAATTATTACGCCAGATTATAAGGCCGCGATGAATGGTCGATAGGTAAGCGATGAGGACGCTTTTTGCACTATTTTGAGGCCCAATAATGGTGCGGTTGCACCGATATTGGGCGATTTGGTTCTGTTTCGGCTGCTGACAGCTTAACGATAGATATCGGCGACGGGTTCTTCACCCACGTAGCCATAGCCGCGGTACATGCCTTCGCTATTAAACGGCAGGGCGATGTTGCCCGCTTTATCGACGGCGATCATTCCGCCGCTACCGTCCATTTTCACCAGTTTCTCCATCACCACACGATCGCTGGCCTGCTGTAGCGTCAGTCCAGCGTATTCCATCAGCGCTGAGACATCATAGGCGGCGACGGCGCGCATAAAGACTTCGCCTGTGCCGGTGCAGGAAACGGCCACCGTCTGGTTATTGGCGTAGCAACCTGCGCCGATAATCGGGCTGTCGCCGACGCGTCCAGCTTGTTTGTTGGTCATACCGCCCGTCGAGGTGGCCGCCGCGAGATTCCCCGCGCTGTCGAGTGCAACTGCACCGACGGTGCCAAATTTACGGTCGGGATCGATAGGGTCGTTCTGGCCGTCATGATCGAGGATAATGCGGCCTGAACCTGCCTGTGCATTATGCAGTTGCTGACGGCGTTCGTCGGTGGAGAAAAACGCGGGGTCAACCATCTCCAGACCGTGCTGTTGTGCAAAGGCTTCCGCGCCGTCGGCGGTAAACATCACATGCGGGCTGGCTTCGAGTACGGTGCGAGCTGCCAGAATCGGATTACGGATATGGCTGACGCAACTGACCGCTCCGGCATCCAGCGAACGTCCGTCCATGATGCTGGCGTCCAGTTCGTGGGTTTCCGCATGGGTGAAGACTGAACCGTGTCCGGCGTTGAACAACGGGCACTCTTCCAGCAGACGGACGGCCTCGGTCACGGCATCCAACGCGCTGCCGTTTTCAGCCAGAATGCGCTGCCCGCTGGCGACAATCTCGGACAGCGCGGCCAGATAGCGTTGTTCTTTCTCAGCGCTCATGGCCGAGCGGGTCAGCGCACCTGCGCCACCGTGGATCACAATCACGGGTTTCGTCATGCGATAAATTCTCTTTTCAGTCGGTTTATGCCTCTCTAAAAGAGGCGGATAGACCGGAATTAGTTTTGCGTCGTTGCCAGATAGGAAAAGGCACCCAACAGGCTGGTGATTTCCCGCATGCTCTGCGCCGTATAACCTACGGTTATGGCATCCAAACGTTCAACGCTTGGCAGCAGACAGAATAGATCGGCCAGTACCGGTTTTGCCACCATCAGTTCGAGACGGTAGGGTGCCTGAATCCGCGAATTCAGCGTACGGTGCGCTTTTTCTACCGCGGCTTTTGCTGCGTCACGAATGACCTGACGTGCCTGCTCGGTGCTGAGGGATTCGGCCGCATGTTGCGAAATGGCGCGTTTGACGCAGGCATAGTCGGTGGCGGGGTAGTAGCGGGCGATCCAGCTCTGGAGGGTGTCGTCTCCACTGACCAACCAGAGTGGCGTCTTCTGTTCCACACCGGCGGCGGCGTAGATGTCGCTCTCGCCCATGATTTCACCGTTGATGCGCACGCGGTAGAACGCACGACCGTTGATGGTATGTGACAGCACGCCAAACTCGCCCGCCGCGCTGTGGTAGCCGATGAACATCAGGCCGTCGAATTGCTGCTGTTCCAGCCCTTCAACCATCGAATAGCCGCGCGGTTTGCCCTGTACCAGCCGGGCGCGAGGGTCGATGTTCTCTGCGCGCAGGTTGACCATCGCCGCGTGGCTGTCGGCAACAACGACTTCTGTTGCGCCACCCGCGAACGCGCCGTCAATCGCGGCATTCACTTCCTGCTCCATCAGGCCGCGTGCCAACTGGTATTCCGCGGTGCCGGGGCTGCACTGTTCTGGGCGCATGACGCCCGCGATCCCTTCGATATCAGCAGAAATAAACACTTTCATAATCAGTTTCCTACGGAAGATTTGGCTTATGGATAAAGCGCTGCGGCCAGCCGATCCAACGCCTGTGGCAGCGTCGGGCGATGATGACCGCGAAAACCGGTCACGGCGTCAGCCTGAAGCATGGCGTCGAGCACCGCGTGTTCGGTGGCGTCGGCGGCGGCGCTTAACAACGGCTCAAGCTGCGCCTCCTCCGGCGGTCGTGGTTGTGGGCAAGTGGAGAACGCGACGGCGATATCGCCCGAACCGTGTCCCCAGTAGCTGCCGAGTCGGCCTAATCCTGCCCCCGCCCGTTTGGCGATACGCTTGAGCTGGCGGGCATCGAGCGGAGCGTCCGTCGCCATGATAATGATGATCGATCCGGCATCTTGCTGCGGAGCTAGTTCCGGCAGGATGGGGGCGATGGCGTTCCCCATCTGCACGCCGTCTAGCGTCAGTGCGGAAAGCGTGCCGAAATTTGCCAGCACCAGCACACCGAGTGTGGCGTTTAATTCAGGAATCAGGCGTGATGCCGTGCCGATGCCGCCTTTCAGGCTAAAGCAGCTCATACCGCGTCCAGCACCGACGCTGCCGCGGGTGAAGCTGTCCGCCGCACTGTCCAGCGCCTGTCGCGCCATGTGTTCCGTCACCGCCAACGCCTGAATGTCGTTCAGCCAGCCGTCGTTGCACTCCAGCGCCAGCGGGTTCACTGTCGGCAGCGTGCGGCCCAGTTCAGGGTTACGAGCAATCGCGTCACGCACCAGCGTGGTAAACAACGTGCCAGTCGCCAGCGTGTTGCTGAGCAGGATGGGGGTTTGCAACACCCCCAACTCCTCAATCTGTACCAGCCCGACAGGTTTAGCGAAACCGTTCAGCACCGCCGCGCCGCAGGGCAGAGGTCGAGTGAACAGGTTGTCGCCGGGCGGCACAATCGCCGTGACACCCGTTTGCACTTCCCCAGCCGCCAGTGTGCAGTGGCCGACGCGCACGCCCGTCACATCGCTGATACGGTTATGCGCTCCGCTAGCCGAACGCGGCGTACCCACCTGCCGCGTCGTTTTCCAACGTTGTAACAACAGTGCCTGCTGTTGCTGTTGATAGTCGTTCATCGGATGATCGCCGTGCATCGCCTTCCTCAGCTTTTCAGTTTGGGATCGAGCGTGTCACGCAGCGCATCCCCGAGCAGGTTAAACGCCAGCACGGTGAAGAAAATCGCCAGACCAGGGAACACGCTGACGTGCCAGGCGCCTGCCATCATCAGGCTGCGGCTCATCGCCAGAATATTGCCCCATTCCGGTACGTCCGGCTCTGGGCCGAGACCGATGAAGCTCAGCCCTGCGGCCGTCAATATGCTGGTGCCAATACGCATAGTGAAATAGACGATCACGTTAGGCAGAGTGCCGGGCAGGATATGGCGCATCAGGATGATGCGATCCGGCGCGCCAGCGCAGCGTACCGCTTCCACATAAGCCGCTTGTTTCAGCGACAGCGTAGAAGCACGCACGATGCGGGCGAAGACCGGCACGCTAAAGACCGCGACGGCGATAATCACGTTATTTAGGCCAGGGCCGAGGATGGCGACAACCGCAATCGCCAGCAGCATGCCGGGGAACGCGAACAGTACGTCGGAACCGCGCATGATCAGCGTATCCACCCAGCGACCATAGTAGCCAGCCAGCAGGCCAAGTACGATGCCGACCAGCATACCCAGCGTGACGGAAAAGATACCGATATAGAGTGAGATGCGTGCGCCGTAGATGATACGGCTCATCACATCGCGCCCCAGATCGTCGGTGCCCATCCAGTGTGCTGCCGAAGGCGGTGAAGCCAAGGACATCCAGTCCGGTTCCATTGGGTTCCACGGCGCGAGCCAGGGCGCGAAAATAGCGACCACTACCAGCAGCAGAACGAAGCCGCTGGATACCAGCGCCATCGGGTTACGGATAAAGACCTGAACGAAATCGCGCCACGGCGAACGTATCGTCTCTTCATCAAGCGTGGCTGCGGCCACGACGGGTTCGGAAGGAAGGTTCATCGTGTCTCCTAACGTAGGCGAATCGCCGGATTGACCACCGCGTACAGCAGGTCCACCAACAGGTTAATGACAATAAATTCAAACACGAACAGCATCACCAGCGCCTGAATAACCGGCTGATCCTGTGTCTTGATGGATTCAATCAGCAGCCAGCCCAGTCCCGGCCAGCTAAATACGCTCTCGACCACGATGGAGCCACCGAGCAGGAAGCCGAATTGCAGCCCCAGCATGGTGATGACCGGGATCAGTGCGTTACGCATCACATGCTTCCAGGTGACCAGCCGATTGCGTAGCCCTTTGGAGCGGGCGGTACGGACGTAGTCTTCCTGTGCAACTTCCAGAAACGCGGAACGGGTAAAGCGAGCCATAACAGCGGCGACCGATGCCCCGAGCGTCAGCGCGGGCAGAATGATGTCGCTAGGCTGATTAAAGCCGCTGACGGAAAAGACGCCGAATGGCATGGCGACAAACTGAATCAGCAACAGACCGAGCCAGAACGGCGGCATGGAAATCCCGCCAACGGCGAAGCTCATCAGCGTCCAGTCCTGCCATTTGCCCCGCTTGAGCGCAGACACCACGCCAATCAGTAGGCCGAGTAGCACCGACCAGACGAAACCCGCCAGCGCTAGCCACATGGTAGGCATAAAGCTCTTGCTGATGACGTCGATAACCGGCTGCTGAGTGCGGTACGTTACCCCCAGATCGCCGCTGAACAGGCCGCCGAGCCAGTGGACGTACTGCTGCGGCAGCGGGTCGTTCAACCCTAGCTGCTGACGGGCGGCTTCCACCGCCTCAATCGTTGCGTCAGCCCCTGCGTAAATACGTGCCGGGTCACCCGGCAACAGCTTGATAAAACCGAACACTAACAGGGAGACCACCAGCAGAACCGGGATCATTTCCAGCAAACGTCGGACGATATAAGCAAACATGGCGTTCTCCCTGACCGATTACTTAAATTCAGCCTGATCGAAGATCAGCGAGCCATCTGCCAGCATATAGACGCCGTCGAGGTTCTTGGTTTTACCGACAATGTTGTCCGGCGTCCCCAGGAAAACCACAGGTGCATCCTGCCAAATTTGACGCTGTGCGTCGGCATAAGCGGCGGCACGTTTGTCGGCATCGGCGGTAGCCAGGCCGGCGGTGATCGCTTTATCTGCTACCGGGTTGCTGTAGTAAGAGACGTTATACGCAACCGGCACCCAGGACTCGGTGGCGAACAGTGGACGCAGCGCCCAGTCGGCATCACCGGTGGATGGCGACCAGCCGTTGTAGAACAGGTCAAATTCGGCATCTTTCGGATCTTTCACGCCAAACAGTTTGGCGTTGCGCATCCCAGAATCCATCGGCGTGACGGTAACTTTGACGCCAACCTGCTCTAACTGCTGCTTGAAGAACTGCGCGCTACGAATGTAGTCGGTGCGGTTCGTCGTCCACAGTTTCAGGCTCAGGCCGTTGGCGTAGCCTGCTTCTTTCAGCAGCGCCTTGGCTTTCTCTGGGTTATAGGTGTAGTTCGGCGAGGTTTGACGTGCGAAGAACTGCACGTCCGGCGCCATGGCAGAGGACGCAGGAACACCCATGCCAGCGAAGCCGACTTTCAGCCAGATGTCGCGGTTGATGGCGTAGTTGAGCGCCTGACGTACGCGAATATCATTCAACGGCGGACGCAGGTTGTTCATTGCCAGCCAGAATTGATAAATACTCGGATCGCGTTGAATCGCCAGCTTGCTGTCGCTTTGTACGGTGGCGATCAGATCGGAAGGCAGCGGATACACCGCATCCACCTGACCGGATTTCAGGGATGCCACGCGGGTGGAGTCTTCCGGCGTGGGGTAGAAGGTCACGCTGTCAACTTTCGGCCAGCCTTTCTGCCAGTAGTTGTCGAATTTCACCAGCTTCACGTCTTTACCCTGCTGCCATTCGGTGAACTTGAATGGACCCGTCCCGACTGGGTGGACGCGCAGCTGTGCTTCATCCGGATATTTCTTCAGGGCTTCCGGGCTGTGCATAACAGCAGACGGGTGCGCCAGCGTGTTCACAAAGGCACCAAAGGATTTGTTCAGCTCGATTTTAACCTGCGTCGGTGACAGCACGGTGACGCTTTGCACCATGTTAAACAGGCTGTTGCGCTTCAGGCCTTTGCTCTGATCGGCCAGACGGTCGAGGTTGGCTTTAACGGCGTCGGCGTTGAACGGTGCGCCGTCCTGGAAGGTGATGCCTTCACGCAGGGTCACGACGAATTCCGTTGCGGTGTCGTTGCTGGTATAGCCCGTCGCCAGACGCGGCACCAGCTTCATTTTATTATCGAACTGGAACAGACGTTCGAAGATGCCGCTCTGAATCGAGTAACTCAGCGTGTCCGAAGTATCGTGCGGGTCGAGCCCAGTGATATCGGCATAGATGGAAATGCGAAGGTCTTGCGCCTGGGCGACAGCCGCCAGACACAGTGAGAGCCCGAGGGCAACGGCAGAGCGGCGAACGAATGGCTTCATGGTTTCTCTCCTGGTCAGCATTGAACGTGTGTTGTGTGATGAGTACGTTGTGTTTTGTGGCTATTTTTTGTAATGACTTTCTTGTAAGTACATCGTGTTTCAGGCGGCCGATGCGTTGTCGGCAACCCAGTGCTGCGGTGCAACTTCTCGGTAGCGCGTTTTGGCGACTTCCTCTCCTGCTTTACGCAATGGTGAGGGGATTTCGCTGTCGTCAAACTGGCGTGTGCCGCGACGCGTTGGGTCGGCAATCGGAACCGAAGCCAACAAGCGGCGGGTATACGGATGCTGGGGATTGTTAAACACCGACTGACGTGGGCCGATCTCCACAATCTGGCCGAGGTACATCACTGCGACGCGGTTGGCGATGCGCTCGACAACGGCCATATCGTGCGAGATGAAAATCCACGACACGCCAGTTTTTTTCTGGAGGTCCATCATCAGGTTGACGACCTGCGCTTGAATGGACACATCAAGTGCCGACACGGCTTCGTCAGCAATGATGACCTGTGGCTGTAGCGCCATGGCGCGGGCAATCGCGATGCGCTGACGCTGCCCGCCGGAAAATTCGTGTGGATAACGGCGCGCGTGCTCAGGCAGCAAACCGACGCTTTTTAGCAGCGCCTGCACCTGCGGTGTCGCTTCTTCCAGCGATTTCACCAATCCGTGGAGCAGCAGCGGTTCAGCGATGGTGAAGCCGACCGTCAGGCGCGGGTTGAGTGAGGCGTAGGGGTCTTGAAACACCATCTGCATTTCCCGACGCAGCGGCTGGAAATCGCGCTCTTTCATCTGGGAAATTTCATTGCCCTGAAAATGAATGCTCTCAGCGTCGCTCTGTACCAGACGCAGCAGAGCACGTCCGGTGGTGGATTTGCCACAGCCGCTCTCCCCAACGATAGCCAGCGTTTCGCCTGGCCAGACGTTGAAATCGATCTGTTCTACCGCGTGAACGTGGTGGGTCACGGTGGACAAAATCCCGCTGCGCATCGGGTAATACACCCGTAGCCCACGAATATCCAACAGCGGCTCGGCGTCATAGCGTGCGGTGACCTGCTCGATGTTTTCTGGGTCAGCGGCTTGCCCGAGCAACGGGAAACGCTTCGGCCAGAGGCTATCGCGCATGTCGCCCAATTTCGGTACCGCAGCCAGTAGCGATTGGGTATACGGGTGTTGCGGCGCGGCAAAAATCTGTTTGACGGTGCCTTGCTCTACGATCTCGCCGCGATACATCACCACCACGCGATCGGCGATTTCCGCTACCACGCCCATGTCGTGCGTAATAAACAGCACCGCCATGTCACTCTGTTGTTGCAGATCACGCAGGATTTGCAGAATGCGCGCCTGCACGGTGACGTCCAGCGCGGTGGTGGGTTCGTCGGCAATGAGCAGTTGCGGATCGCAGGCCAGCGCCTGTGCGATCATCACACGTTGGCGCATCCCGCCGGACAGCGAGTGCGGGTAGCTTTTCATTACGCGATCGACATCCGCGATACGCACTTTGTGCAGCAGTTCACGGGCTTTTTTGTCCGCGCTGGCGGCATCGCAGATCTTATGGTCAAGCAGCGCTTCGGTGAGTTGGTCGCCGACTTTCAGTACCGGGTTGAGTGAGGTCATCGGCTCCTGGAAAATCATGGCGAGATCGCGCCCACGCAGCTTACGACGCGCTTCCGCTTTCATGCTCAACAGGTCGTGTTGTTGACCGTCGCGCGCAGTGAAACGGAGTGCGCCGCGTTCGATGTTGGCAGAATCCGCCAGCAGCCCCATCACGGTGAGTGATGTTACGGACTTGCCTGAACCACTTTCGCCGACCACGGCGACGACTTCCCCTTTATTTACGGTAAAGGAAATGCCTTTTAGCGCCTGATGTGTGCCGGAACGGCCACTAAAGCTGACGCTCAGATCGTCGATTTCCAGTACAGGCCTAGGGGCGTTACCGGGTGCTGTGGCGGCACCCGCGTGCATGATATCCGTCATGGTCACTCCGGTTGATGGTGTTGCGGTTGATAGCGTCATAGCCAAATGCGGCCAAGGTTATAAGTCAGATAAGGCGAGCTGTCGGCGGCTAGCCAGATAGGACCATCGAGGTCGACATGCTCGGCATCAGCGGCGACGGGCAGGGCGGCTTCCATCGCCATCGATGAGCCCAGCGTACAACCGACCATAATGCGCAGGCCGTGAAAGTGTGCCTCACGCACCATCGCCAGTGCTTCGGTCAGCCCGCCACACTTGTCCAGCTTGATGTTGATCATGTCATAACGACGGCGCAGCCCGACGATGTCATCACTATGGCGGCAGCTTTCATCCGCGCAGATGGGAATCGGGTGAGCAAAGCGTTGCAAATCCTCGTCTTTACCGACAGGCAGTGGTTGCTCAATCATGGCGACCTGATAGGGTAGCAGCGCCGTGGACAGGCTATGTAAATCCAGCCCGCTCCAGCTTGCTCTCGCGTCGATAATCAATTTGGCGTTGGGTGCGGCGGTACGAATGGCGGCAACCTTTTCCAGAATCAGTTCGCGATCCAGTTTAATTTTCAGCAGCAGGGCGCCGTGGGAAACGGCATCGGCGGCGGCGGCGGCCATGTTCTCCACGCTATCGAGTGCCAACGTTTGCGCACAAACCACGGACGTGGGGGGATGAATGTCGAGGCGCTGCCACAGCGTCTGTCTTTCCAATGCAGAGTTGAGCCGCCACAGCGCGCAGTCCAGCGCATTTCTGGCCGCACCTGGCGCTAAGTCTTTCTGGAGTTGTTCGATGGTCAGGCCGTGTTCGATTGCCTCACGGATCGCAGAGAGCTGGTGACATACGCTGTCGGCGGACTCGCCATAATGGGCGAGCGGCGTACATTCGCCTTGCCCAATGAATCCTTTCTCTTCCAACGCGACGCGGATAACGGTAACCGCGCGACGCGTACCGTTTTCAGCCGCCATAGGACGGGCTAGTGGCAGATTGACAGTTTCAATTTGCATATGCCGCATCATGATTTGTTCTCATCAACGCTCAGGGGATGAACGGACTATTTCATGATGCATCATCACTGACGAATACTTGTTTATGAGTAGGGTATAACCTGAGGTTATGGCATAAGAATAAGGTATGGCTGGTGACGAATTAATCGCTTCTGTTGCAAATTTATCGCGGCTGGCGCAGGGTAAGATTAGGCAGCGCGCGACGAAAACCGTATAATGCGCGCCAGTTTTCATTGACCCGCCGGAGATGAGCCATGCGCCCAACAGGCCGAAGTGCACAGCAAGTACGCCCTCTTAAATTGACCCGTCATTACACGAAACACGCCGAAGGTTCCGTTTTAGTCGAATTTGGCGACACCAAAGTGTTATGCAATGCCACGGTAGAAGAGGGTGTCCCGCGCTTTCTGAAAGGCCAGGGGCAAGGATGGGTCACCGCCGAATACGGCATGTTGCCGCGTGCGACACACAGCCGTAACGCCCGTGAAGCCGCCAAAGGCAAGCAGGGTGGACGGACGCTGGAGATTCAGCGCCTGATTGCGCGCTCTCTGCGTGCGGCTATCGACCTGAAAGTGCTCGGCGAATACACCATTACGCTCGACTGCGACGTCTTGCAGGCGGATGGCGGTACGCGTACGGCGTCCATCACCGGTGCCTGCGTGGCGCTGGCCGATGCGCTGAACCAGATGGTTGCCAACGGCAAGCTGAAGAAGAACCCGATGAAAGGCATGGTCGCGGCAGTTTCCGTCGGTATTGTGAATGGCGAAGCGCTGTGCGATCTGGAATATGTAGAAGATTCCGCCGCTGAGACCGACATGAATGTGGTCATGACCGAAGACGGCCGCATGATTGAAGTGCAGGGGACCGCCGAAGGCGAACCGTTCAGCCATGAAGAATTACTCTCCCTGCTGGCGTTAGCCCGAGGGGGAATCGATACCATCGTTCAGGCGCAGAAAGCTGCCTTAATCGATTGATTTTATAAGCGACCAATTGGTCGCTTTTTTTATATTTTGAAGACGAGGAGATGCCGTAATGAAAGCCTACCAGCGCCAGTTTATTGAGTTTGCACTCAGCAAACAGGTATTGAAGTTCGGCGAGTTCACCCTGAAATCTGGGCGCATCAGCCCCTATTTCTTCAACGCTGGATTGTTTAACACCGGACGCGATCTGGCCTTACTGGGGCGTTTTTATGCCGAAGCACTGGTTGACTCCGGTGTGGAATTCGACCTGCTGTTCGGACCCGCTTACAAAGGCATTCCGATTGCTACCACTGCGGCGGTAGCATTGGCAGAACATCACGATCGCGACCTGCCATATTGCTTTAACCGCAAAGAAGCCAAAGATCACGGTGAGGGCGGCAGTCTGGTTGGCAGCCCGTTACAGGGCCGCGTGATGCTGGTGGACGACGTGATTACAGCAGGAACGGCGATTCGCGAATCGATGGAAATCATCGGTGCACACGGGGCAACGCTGGCGGGGGTGATGATTGCGCTGGATCGTCAGGAACGCGGTCGCGCTGATTTATCTGCGATTCAGGAAGTGGAGCGCGACTATCAGTGCAAGGTGATTTCGATTATTACGCTGAAGGAGCTGATTGCCTATCTGGCGGAAAAACCAGAAATGGCGGCGCATCTGGATGCGGTGAACGCCTATCGTGAGCAGTACGGGATTTAATGGTGTGAGTTATGAACCCGAGGTTGCGGACAAAGCCTGTAGAGCGGGAGTAACGGATAGATCGTAAAGACGCTG
>NZ_JACDRR010000009.1 GCF_013449375.1 Pectobacterium sp. CFBP8739
AACTACCTTGAAAAACACCGCATATGTAAACTGGGTAGATTTTGGGGAGTGGGCGCTTTTCCTTTGGTAGTACAAGCGTGCTCAATAGGGCTAACCGCTATACGAACCGGCTACAGAGCCGGTTTTTTTGTACCTGATCAAACGGAAATGACAGCAGCGGATCATAATGTTGGTTCAATCAGGGGTTAGTGTTGGTTCAAAACGTCCCTGTGTCGGTTCAGTTTTTGAGAAAATAATTAATAAAAACAATCGTCTTTACAAATTGAACCAACTGAACCAACTGAACCGACTGAACCAACATACTTTTGCTTATATATATGCATTTTTAGTGACGCTAGTTATCGACCAGACCAGAGGTACAAGCTGATTATCTCTTTTTTGTGGCTGTCATTTTCATGGCTGGTGTGGTTTCTTATTGCGGGATAGACCTATCGTAGAATAATCAGAATGTGGGATATTGAAGCAAACATTCCGCAGATCCAGTGACTAAAACGAAACCCACCAGCGCAAGATACATGGAGTGAGCGATGAACGAGCACCACCAGCCTTTTGAAGAAATCAAGCAAGTTGATGACGCAGGAGCAGAATATTGGTCAGCGCGAGAGCTGGCAAAGCTGCTGGATTACTCAGAGTATCGTCATTTCACTCCTGTTTTAGAACGCGCAAAAGAAGCCTGCCTCAACAGCGGGCACAATGTTGATGACCATTTCGAGGATGCCCTCGGTATGGTCAAAATTGGTTCAGGTGCGCAAAGAGAATTAAAGGATATAAGGCTTTCCCGATACGCTTGCTACTTAGTTGTGCAAAACGGAGACCCCACAAAGCCCGTCATAGCAGCAGGGCAAACATACTTTGCAATACAGACAAGGCGGCAGGAGCTAGCTGATGATGAGACATTCAAGCGACTCCGCGAAGATGAAAAACGACTTTTTCTCAGGAACGAACTGAAAGAGCACAATAAACAATTGGTCGAGGCAGCACAGCAAGCGGGTGTTGAAACCACTCTGGATTTTGCAATATTTCAAAATCATGGGTATCAAGGGCTGTACGGGGGATTAGACCAAAAGGCCATACATCAACGGAAAGGCCTCAAGAAAAGCCAAAAGATACTCGACCACATGGGTTCCACTGAATTAGCAGCCAACCTATTCCGAGCAACCCAGGCTGAAGAGAAGCTCCGCAGGGATAATGTTAAATCGAAGCAAAAAGCCAATGAAACTCACTTTGAAGTGGGAAGGAAAGTAAGACAAACAATCAAGGAACTGGGCGGGACTATGCCAGAGAATCTACCTGCGCCAGAAAAAAGCATCAAACAGCTAGAATCTGCCGCAAAAAAACTGGATAAAAAATAGCAAAAATATAGAGCACTCCGTTTTACCGTGTACACATGGGTGTACACATAGAAAAAACGCATTATCACAAACCCGCTCACAGCAAGGCTTTGACGCATCTACTCAATAAACAAATTCAATATTGAATAATTTTCTCTTGTTTTCCAAAGCTTTCCAATATTAATCAAAGCCCTGATTTATCAGGGCTTTTTATTCTCACGCTGTTCTTATCCGTTTCAACCTGTTTCATCCAAGTGGTGAGTTAACTGGTTCAGACTATTTCGTTGAGACCACCAAAATGGTTGTACTTGGATCGGGAGCTCAACGAGAACGACAAAACACTTTTATGCGCATAAAAATGTAAAATTACGCACTTTTCTGCGCGTAAAAGTGTGGACTGAGCTATATTACGGGCAGTTAACAGTCTTAATTTGCGGAAAATGACAATGCAGCGCAACTTACTAAACGCCCTCATAGCATGTGCGCAAGCCATTATTGATCGATGGTGCAAGACAAACGGGTAAAACCTATCTGCTGCAAGAGTTGTTTGGAAACACCTTTGCCAACATCCTTCGTATCGACTTCCTTGAAAAACCCTGCCTACAAAGAGGCGTTCGATGGCTCATTGTCACCTGACGAGCTAGTAATGAACATTGAGTTGTTAACCAACCAAGCGTTCAATCCAGAAACCGACTTGCTGATATTAGATGAAATTGGCGAATGTGAACGAGCCGTTACTTCTCTTAAGTATTTTGCCGAAAAAGCACCGTCCTATTTTGTCGCAGCCAGCGGTTCGAACATTGGTTTGCTCAACACCTTCCCTGTTGGCAAGGTAGAACAATACAATTTACGACCACTGACCTTCCAAGAATTTATTTACGCATCCAACGAGCAAGCACTAATCAAAGCATTTGATAGTCAAGCAAGCACAGCGGCGGTGCACACTAAACTGATGGATAAACTAACCGACTATTTTTTTACCGGTGGTATGCCGGAAGCCGTTTCTGCTTGGTATCAGTATAAGGATTCAAGCATTCTAGAACGTGTTGAAAAAGTCACAAAAATTCATGCCGATTTAGTTGAAGGTTATCGCCGCGATTTTGGTAAGTATGCGGGCAAGGTCGACGCCACACTGATTGAATCGGTATTTAATAGCATTCCAGCCCAGCTATCACTTGTCAGCGATGAGTCGGTTAAACGCTTTAAATTTAAGCATGTGCATGAGCGTAAATCTCGTTATAGCGATTTTGAAACCGCGATCCATTGGCTTAACTGCTGCCGCTTAGCTTTGCCAAACTACCCTATTGAAGGATTGCCGAAATCTCCGCTGGCGGCCTATAAAAAAGACAATATGGTTAAACTATTTCTGTTTGATGTGGGCCTGCTCAATCATATGCTGGGCAGCAGTTATAAAGAGATTAAGCAACAACACTATGAATACAAAGGCTATGTAGCTGAAAACTTTGTGCAACAAGAGCTCACTGCTATTGGCGTTGACCCAAGCTATTCATGGAATGATGCCCGCGCCAAAATCGAATTTATTTTGGCGACCGATGAAGGCGATATCATCCCTGTTGAAGTCAAAAGTGGTAAACGTACAAGAGCAAAATCGTTGGCATCCTACGTTGAAAAGTGTACTCCAAGTAAAACCTTTAAGTTAACGGGTACACAAGGCTCTTCAGCGTTAGAACAAACCAACATCGTGATGCCTTTGTATTTCACGCAGTATTTACCTCAGAGATGGTAAAGGCGCGTTGCTTAGCCCCGAGGGCTACACAAAGTTACCTTAGGGATAACAATTTGTAGACCTGATGTCTACCATTCGACACTCTGTCTTATCTCTCTTGGATATCATTGTATCCGTATTAAGCTTATTCCTATCAAAATGGACACGGTAATAGCCCCAACCTACACAGGACAAGGCTCTAGCTCTAACTTTACTCAAGCCGCTTTTCTCTGCTCAATCCACCACAATATAACCCTATCGTTTAACGCAAATCACTTAACCGATTTAACAGCGCTTTACGGTTATTATTCACCACAACAAAGCGTTTAAACCTCTGTTCAAATGCCGCCACATCGTTTTTAAGCTGATAGGCTTCG
The DNA here is from genome assembly GCF_013449375.1 of Pectobacterium sp. CFBP8739. Taxonomy (GTDB): domain Bacteria; phylum Pseudomonadota; class Gammaproteobacteria; order Enterobacterales; family Enterobacteriaceae; genus Pectobacterium. The sequence goes on from NZ_JACDRR010000009.1 coordinate 3,435, forward strand.
TTCAATTGATGCAAATAGCGTGATGCCGCATCGTAACCACTGGCGCAAGTTCGATCCGCTTGCTCTTGTGCTTGCTGCCAGCAGTGCTCACGCTGATTATAAATATTCGTCAACGCTTTTTCTTTTTCTGCTTTTTCAATCGCCATTTTCTTTGCGAGCGCAGCAGCTTGCTCTTGCTGTAATTGGCTTTTCGCTTGTTTGATGCAAGGGGAAATCACGTCAGGGGTTAACCAATACTGATAGGTTTCGTCTGTGTTGGCAGGTTCTTTTCGCGTCAGCGCTAAAGCTTGGTGACGGGTTAACTGGCCTTGTTCAAAAAGCGTGCTTAATAACGTGTTTTTCTCTGCTTCCGTGAGATTATGTAGCCACGCATCAAACTGAAACTGGGTGTGTTTGGCTTGGTGACTGGGTTGTCCGCTCAGCACCATGGCGAGAGCCTTAACCAATGCTAAGGGAATATCATACAGTGCCGCAAACGCCCGCACCTCTTCACTGAGGTGCTCAAAATCGAATTGAATTAAAGGTATTTCCTCAAGATCGTCATTACAATCAAACGCTTTGAGCCACATCAAGTACACAAGACGCCAATTCCCTTGGATTAACTCGCTGCGTAAACCGACCAAATGTTGGAAAAAGTCGTCAGCCTGTTCATCGTCAAAGTATTCGTCATACTCCTCAAGGGAAAAGATCAGCAACTGCCACTCATCGCTTTCACGCACATGAAGCCCGTCGCTTGAAAAGCCAAGTAACGCATCAGGGATCGTTCCAACTGGTAGCTTGATGTAAGCATCGATTGAGCCCCAACAGGCATAGTAAAAACCGATGTCGAAGTATTTTAACATCAGCTCAGAAGGCTCCGCCTTTAAGTCACTGTAGGTGTAATACACCTGAAAGGACGTAGCACTGATCTCGGCACGGCTTGAAATGGCTCTGAGTGCTTGGCGCGCTTTAGCATCTAAATTCCCATCCAAACGCTCGAATTTATAGTATTGATATTCGCTCACGGTGACCTTGCTATGTATTTATTGTGAATTGAAACGTTTGTGTTAACAACGGCTGCACCTGAACCACTCTGTCGACGGGGTCTGCGATGATATAACGGTCCGCGGTCACAAATCCCCAAAACTGCAAAAATCGTCCAATAAATCGAGATTCGATGAGCATGCTTAAGTTTCTTTCTGGCGAGAAGTAATTGTTCGTAGGGAATGCCTGCAATAAATCGGGGAAAGCGGTAATAACCTCTTCAACCAGTTGATCCACACGTTTGTGGCTCTGAATGCGCCACAGCATAAACAGCCAGAAGGTTCGCAAGTCGGCATCAAACTCAAAACGGTCCAAATAGCCCCAGTTATATTTTTTGATGGCAGTTTCTAACATAGGTTTAAAAAATGCCTGTACGCCTAGAGTTTGATACTGTTTTTGCGCTGCTTTTTTCACATGGTAGCGGCCACTACGTCGATAAATAATGCCGTTAATTTCGGCTAGCACTCTGGTGTAGTGCAAGGCATTGAATTTGTCTTCGTTACTGCCCGCAAACTCGCTGATACTTGTGTCACGTTCGAATTGAGCAACGGCAAACTCAGGCAATAACTCACTGGCCTGTTTAACCAACTTAGTCGGTAAATTGCCTTTACTCGTGGCTTTGAATGAGCCTTCTTGTGCCATGGCCTCATCAAGAATTAGCGCGAGATAGCGCATCACTGGGCTGGCAGAAAGATCGTCTGGTGTGCTGATTTTCACACACTGTAGTTCATCAAAAGGCGCATAAAGCCAATTGGCCATTTGCGTTGGCGTCACGCCACAAAAATCGGGATGAGGTTGATTATTGCGATCCTGAACTTTGTGTTTTAAAGCAACGTTGAGTTCATCAAGACTCAAATTTGGGTTCATTGCCAGCATCGCTTCAACATCATCGATGATTTGGGCATGTTGCTTTGAAACGCTGTTCATACAACAACGTTTAAATTTTTTACCACTGCCACAATGGCAAGGATCGTTTCGGCCGAGCTTCATCGCTGCCCCTTCTTAGGATTGTAAAAAAAGCGCGGCATTTTCTTGCTTGCGCTGTTTCAATGTATTGGCAATCGCAGACACGGTGGTTTTACTGATCCCTTGTTGCTGTGCGAGATAGGTAAATTGGCTGAGTGCCTCTGCCACTTCTTCAATAACTTGCCTCGTAGCACTCCAATTCGCAAAGCCTGCACTGGTTGCAAGTTTTTGCATCACCTTAAGCGGTGGCGCTTTGCCATAACCTCCGAACGCGGTGGCGTGTTCGTTGAATGGATGTGGGCTGTAAGTAACATCGTAAAAGGGCGCAGGCTGCCATTGTCCATCGTCCGCTTGCAAAAACGCCCAGTTTTTACTGTGATCATCTTGGTTAGACGACAGCAGATTAAAAATGGCACGGCGAAATTGCAACTGCCCAACAGCTGGAGATTTACACAACTGACGGCTAGCTTTGATCAAGTCAATATAATCTAAACTTGGTGTTCTGAAATCGGCATCCAGCAGCCCGCAGGCGCTGTGCATATGCAAACGGCCTGAACGGCGCTTGCTGCCTAAATTGATCTGTTCAGCGACATAATCAAAACGCTTGAGTGCTAACCATGCAGGCGCACCGCTGGTATACGGCGCTTCAATGAGTTGCCAAATTGGCGGTTGGCATTTAGCGATCTCGGCCATTTGTAGATAGACCGCCTCACACAATCCCTCTTCATGCCCGAGCGCGAGATTTTTCGAGGTAAACTTAATCAGCCACGCTTCATCACCTGGCTGTGCAACGGTTCTGCATCGTTTAGTTTCCCCAGCAGACATATAAATCTGCGCCTTGGGTCTGGCCCCACCCGAACTCCCCCCCGCGACTAATGCGGCCAACACGTGTTGAGTACGTCCATCCAAATCATCGTGGTTGTTATCCATATAATCTGACATAGATGAATCGAACAGCGCTTGCGCTTCTATGCCCAAGGTTGCTAAATCAATATCAGCGTGCGTCGTAGCTGAAAACGCAGACTCCGGAGAAAAAGAAAGTGCGCCCATGCCTTTATCACCGACAAAAGCCAGCCGATCCATCGCGGTTAATTGATTAGGCAGAATGCCCTTTTGCCGGAAAATACGATCTTGTAACAGCATGCCCCAACCATCGGGCAAACAATCCCCAAATACGCCATGCACACCTTGGTGCGGCTCTTTAGGTGCGACTTGAACTTGCGTATTCGCTTGCAAAGTAAAAGGCGACAAATTGCCGAACTGCTGCAAATAGCTGTCTGCATATTGAAAAAACACACCTTGCCGATTCTGCGCCAAGACGCCTACAGCGACCTGCTCTCCTGAGCTTAACGTGCGAGTTACGGTGAGTTTCTGAATGGGTTTAAAACTCATCTTTTAGCACCTCATCAATACTCGTGGGCATAGTCACGCGCTCTTTGTTCGGCTGTGTGAGTTGATAAAGCCTATCTAGTGAATCAAGTGTCTGCCAAAGCAACAGCAATTGGCGAAATGAAATTTGCCCAGTGAGTTCAAACTTCTTAATGGTGGCCGCAGGTACACAGCTTCGCTCTGCCAATGCCGCTCGTGACAGTTTTGCGCGTTGGCGTAATTCACGCAAATAAGCCGCATAGGCTTGGCTTACATCGGTATCATCAAGTAAGGTGAAATTCATCCGCAACGACCAGTTGGATACAATTATATCCATTATAGGAGTAAAAAAAAGAAATTGGCTACCATTGTAGCCAAGTCAGTGTTGGGGCTTTCGACATTTCGCGTGAATCAAGTTAAAAATGGGGTTGGGAGCATCTGTTAATAGCAAGGCAGTTAATGAATCAGCCAGAAAAAGGGAAGATGACTATTTCCCCTCTCAGGCATGCGATACCGCCAAGGCTTCTTCATAGACCTCTTTCACCGCATTAAATTGCTGAGCCATTTCCAGCGCATTCAAGGTTGTCAGCTTCATTGAATGTCGAATCGGCCGATGAGGAACGTTTTCAATCGGTGTGTTTAACTCCAGCGGTTTACCTAATTCAAACAAAATACACTCGTATGCATCGGTACTGAGTTTCCCTGCCTGTTCCACCGTTAATTCATTCCTGTTAACGATTTTTTGGCTTTTAACCGGCCATATTTTCTTAATCGATTTCCAGTGGTGATCAAGGTCACTCGTTGAAGCGATGGCGAGGTAGCGTATTTCTGCGACAAGGTGGCTTCTGGCATTTTTCATTGCCTGATTAAATGTCTCAACGCGGGTGTGATACCACGCTGATGTGCCGTTTTCAAAATTATCAAAATACGTGCTGGCTCGCCCTTTAGTACCGCCCAAGGAGGCCGTCAGCACTAAATCGGGATAAAGTGTTTGTGCCATCCCGTAATAAGGAATTCGAGCTGGTTCTTGCAAATATAAGCGTTCTTGCAATTTTTGCGTGCTGTAGGCACTTCCCGCTACGCCAAGTTGACGGATTAAAAAATCAACCAACCAGCGGCACCCTGCGTGATCTTTGTCGTTCGGAAGCAGTGCAAATGCGCCAATCCCCACCTCAGAAATCATATCAAGGTAAGGGTTGTCGTCCACGTGTTGGTTAAAACATCCAGGATAGAGGGCGAAGGCCCCAAACACGGGACGGCTTTTATGGCCTATCGCGGACGATTGATCTTGCGTAATACGGATCAAGGCATCGCGGTAACGGTGCATTTGGTTAATGGCATCGTCCGGCACCAAATCGGTTTTATCAATATCGTATTTATCTGCATCGCCCCCATCTACTTTGCTCGGTTGGGTTTGAATACGGTACTTTGCATCGAACAGCCAAATAAAGCATTTGTCACTCGGCGTAGGGAATTCGACCTTCAAGACAATATCAGGACGATGAGAGACGAAGTAAGAACGAATATCCTTGGTGTTTGGGGTAAAATACGGTTCGTGCGCTAATTTCGCCACTACACCATCATCGCGTTCAAAAACAAAAGCGCCGGCAAAGCCATCCTTTAATTGATATTCAAAACCATTTTTTAATACTAAGGCTTGGCGATTCGGCGTGACATCCTTAAAGCCAAGGTCGTCGACTAACATGTTGCGCAATGCCAGGAAACACCACACTTCATAAATTTCGGCAACCGACTTCATCGAGATACTGGTTTGATTGGCAAACACATCCAAGTAGCATTTAAGTTCCTGCCAAATACGGTATGCCGCGCTGTATCCCGTTTTTTGTTGCAGCACAAGAGAGGATTTAGCCAAGCCATTAAATACACCAACGTCACGTAAAAAACTGTGATTCAGCATTTTGTTTAATGGTTTTTGCCAACTGCCAATTTCGTTGAGGAACGCATCGGAAAGGCGTTGATTCTCGGGGGCTTGATTATTTTTTCGCAGCTTACGTTCAAACTCAGCTAATCGATTTTTGCATTGGGTGACCACCATTTTGATAAAACGATTCTCTGGCGTATCGACACTCAAGAATTTTTTTTCAACGCGATAGCGTCTATCCGATCGACCATTCCTCAGATCGTTAATGACGTTTTCGGCTAAGCGCTGAGGTAATCGCCCTTTTAAACGATCCGCGCGTACAAATGAAATGCTGGGCTGTAAACGACGATGAGGCGCCTGGCTGATAATTTTTAAACTTTGCGCCAAGCGTTGTCTCAGCGTAGTGAAATTAGCCAACCAAAGTAAGGGAAAATCACCACGCTGTTTACTGTGTTCTGCATCTTGCTCTGTTTTCTCCGCTAGGCTAAAACGCCATAGCGGGTAATGATTGTCGAGTAGCTGATACATCTGCGACAAATCACGGTGCAGATCCATTTTGGTCGGCAACACTTCAAAAGCGAGGGTAAACCGATAATCCTTACCTGCAAGGTGATAGCTGAGTGGCAGACGCATCCAACCCACATCATTACCGGTGTTGATGGTGCCCGTTAAGCGGGCAGGAATATCGCGTTTCTTTGCCGCAAAACGAAAACCTTCATTCACTAACCTCACTCGATGCGTTAAGCCAGCTTGCTCCACCGCATTAAAAAATACCCACTCAAACTGATATTGCGCGTTTTCAAAAAACAAAGGTTCCTGCAAATTGATCGACTCACTCTGCACACTCGGTGCATTCCCCAACGCACCAGGGATAAGGATTTGATCAAGAACCACCACTTCCTGTAAATCCATCGCAGGGGAAAAACGCACCGTCGAGCCCACCATCGAAGGCGTATTCGCATCAGCGTGCTGGGTTCGTTTAGCCAACGTATGTCGATAAGCCTGTTGCCGTTTAGCGATATCGTTGCACCAAATCGACAGTTCAAAATGCTCAGTTTGTAGTCGCAATAATTCGGGCATTTCGTACCGCCTTGTGGGTTATGGCCAAAAACTGGTGAAGCCTGATTGAACAAGTTTCTCTTGCATCCACTTAATTTTAGCGCGACTGCGGCAAGCAATCATTATGGTCGCGCCATCCTGGTGCTTTTCACGATAAAAATCTGGTCTTACATTATTTTTATCCCAAATAGCAGACAGGCTTTCTTTTAACGTATCAGATAATTTTATGAGCAATGATTTTTCAATATCAAATTGTGCTAATTTATCGCTGTCGCCTTCAATACGCGGCAGCACTTTGCACATTAAAAAATCATCCCAAACGGCTTGTAGTGCTTCGTCGTTTTCTGGCTGTAGGCTTATCACACTCAGCAGCAATTCATTTAATGCACGATAGGCCAATTTAAAGGACGTGTTATCCAAAACGCTATTAAGCGCATGCAGAAATTTAATACTCTTTTTGCCATCTGCATCAATCGCAGGCAAGCGTGCTTGATTCTTCACCGCACTGGAATAAATTGGGTAGGACAGTTTTTTAGAGGCGACTGTTGGCGAAAAATAATCGTCAAAATCATTAGGAAAGAAGTCACCAAAATCAAAACTCAGCGCACGATCAATTACCTTACGGGAAAAACCGTGCGTGGTCTCATCCATATTTACCGTACCCGCCACCAGTAAGTTAAAAGGAATACCGATGCCATTTTCAAAAAATTCAAGCCATAATGCAGAAGCTGGGTCTAACTTCAAACTCTTGCACAATTCATCCCGTTTATCATCAGAAAGTGACTGAATCACCGAGGCTTTTAATAATGGAGCGCACTGGTAGGTAAATGCATCATCTTCCCATTCCCATTCGCGGGTTTCCAGTATAGATAAATAATCCGCAAAATACTGCTCGACAGGGGCAAGGTTCATTTCATCCAAGCATAACCAATACGGTGGTATTGCCTGCAAATCATTACGGTGCCCTGAGGTGATTTTCCCAGTAATTTGCACACCGGACTCAGCAATGGCCTTCCACGCTTTAACGATAAATGTCAGCACGTCAGTAATCACATATTCGACGTTGCCATTTAAGCGGGAGGAATAACCCAATAAATCACTGGGTTCATGCCAATCTGGGCGAACAGAAACTAAGCAATAGGTTTCGTCAATATGCCCTGTCGCTTTCGCCTGTTCACGAACAAAACGTGATTTCCCTGTGCCGGAAATACCGGCTAGGAGGAGGAAGGGTTTAGGGAGGGGAGTAGTGTCACTATCTGTTCCAATCAATTTCTCTTTGGTAGATATTTCTTTCATTTCGAAATCCACCCCTTCTATTTCTTTATAGAAATTCAGCAATGAATATAGATCATCATTAAGAACATCGTCGGACGGGATGTTATTGGAATCATAATATTTCGCAATAATGCTTGATTTTTCGTATGATTTCCCAAGAGGAGTGTCCGCGTTTAAGTTTATATCTCTAACCCCCCAATTTTCTAACCCATCCATCTTAATTAATAGTTGATTTTTTATATATTCCGCTCGTTCCTCTGCACCTTTTTTACCCAATCTTTTTGTAGGGTTGGTTGTACCTTGGTGAAGCGATAAATAAAACCCTGAACCATCAGATTTAAAAAGATATACTGGATAAATTCCGTCTTGAGTAGTGGTTGTTATTCTTGGATTGAGAATAGACAACCAAGGAACATTTGCCCACCCACCGGTTCCAGCGCTAGCCTCAACGACATAAAATGGCTCAAATTTATTGACTATGTGTTCGACTTCTTTCTTCAAGTCTTCTTTTATTAATTTTACAACAGGATTACCTTTAAATTTTTCTTTTGTTGCCGAAACCCAGCTTTTAGTTATTATCTGAAATTTTTCTTGCAGGCTCATCCTAGCTCCTAAATTAAGACAATAAACTTATGATATTTACTACAAAAATTTATTTTATTGCGTAATGCTATTTATTTCTACTACACACGAAAAATTTATTTGGCTTTCACAGAAGAATCGGTTCAACCAAACTCACCTCCCGAGAAGGTGAGTTTTCATTTTTTTATTACCAACCAAAACCAGAGGCTACGATATACGTAGTATCTAAGACCTTTCATACCTACGAATATCGTAGTTATGAATACTCGTCAGCAACATCGTGATATTTTCAGTCAACGTCTCAAGGATGCCCGATTGTTTAGGGGGCTGTCTCAGAAAGGGCTGGGTATTGCAGCCGGAATTGATGAATTCGTAGCAAGCGCCCGAATTAACCGTTATGAGAAAGGCGTGCATGAAGCCAATCTCGTCATCGCCAACCGCTTGGCTGAGGCACTCGATGTTCCCCTCGCCTATTTCTATGCCGCTGATGATAATCTGGCAAAAATGATTCTGACATTCGCAGAGTTATCCGCAGCAGAGCAAACGGCGCTACTCAACTCTCTGGAAAATAAATAGCTTTCCAGACGTTCATGACGTCTTATCGCCCCTTATCCTCGCCTTTCGATCAAGCAAACTTCCCTCCGTATCGTAATAACGACTCGGCCATATTTCGGCGGGATGTAACCCAAGTGCGCCTGCAACCAGCCATTCGCCTTTAGGCCAAGGGCGCGTTAATACATTTGCCAGCGTTGACGAACTCAAACCTACAGAACGTGAAAGCGCAGCCATTGAGGTACTTTTCTTATGCAAGGCAGCAATGATATCTGCTTTGTGCCAATCCTTTTTCATCTAACCTCCTAACAGTTCATCATTAAAGGAACATGCACTACCAATACTACGTTATTCGTAGTATCTAGCTCAAGAAAAAACTACGATTCTCGTAGTCATGATGACAAAACAAAATTACCATGACGTTTTCTGCCAACGACTAAAACAGGCTCGCTTGGCGAAAGGCTTATCGCAGAAAAAACTCGGCATTGCTGCTGGCATCGATGAATTCGTTGCTAGTACACGAATCAACCGCTATGAGAAAGGTGTCCACGAAGCAAGTATTGAAACTGCCCAGCAGCTAGCAGAAGCACTAGACGTACCACTAGCCTACTTCTATACAGAAAACGATGAGTTAGCCGAAATGATGCTGGCGTTTTTGGCACTATCACCGGAGAAAAAATATGAGGTTCTGGCATTTATGAAAAATGCCACGCAAAATTAAGTAATATTTTTCAAATCGCTACGAAAAATTTACCCAAACTCAGCGCCTGTGCGCACCTGATTCCTGCGCTGATGGCAATCAGCGAACAGGCTTCATCAATTCACACAGCAAACCTCACCTAAAACTGTCTCTATCCGATCCCAATAAGGACAATTTTCCGGCAAACTGTCCTTATTGACTGGCGTTTTGTCCTTATTCTTTCTAAATATAGAGACACTTACCGCTATTCTGTCCTTATCAACACACGCCAATAAAACCGGCCAGCCCTACACATTAAATGCCTCTTGTTTGGCAAGTTGCTCGCTACGGTTGATACCTAGCTGGGTTGCAACAGTTTGCCAACTTTTCACTGCGCCAAGTACCTCGTCATAGATACGGGTTGCGTCCTCGCGGCTTAAGCGGAAGAAATCGATCACCTCGAAGGCCAGTGCATAGTCGAGTTCATTAGCGGTGTCGGTAATATTGAGATGCAAGCCATGCTTACCCACTATCGGGTTTAAATCATATGCCGGAGATAACTTCCAGCCTTTATCTGTGAGCAAAAAACCATGATTTCTGAGGTGGTCGTCTGTGTTGGACACCGCAATGTTGAATACGATCCTGCGCCATAGCTGGGCAAGGTCGGCTTTGGTTTGCGCACCGCTATTACTTAAAAATTCTGCGATTTCCAGATAGCTGGCACCGTCGGATTGTTCGCCGTCATAGTATTGCAGTTGCGTCATAGCCGATGAGAAATGAATCCGTTTATCACCCACGCGGTCAAAACGTTTAGTCAGGAAAGTGTGATATTCAGAAGAAAATTTGCGTATTTCACTCGGAAACATATCGACCCCCGCAGCCAGCGCAAGCTGGTAACACACCATTTCCCAGGCACCCACATCAAATGTGTCGTTCTGATTGGGGAATTTGGCAATCCACAGATGACCATCTGAATCGGTCACACAGGCTTTGGGCCTGGCTCCGCCCAGCGATGACCCCGGAGAAATTAGCATTTTGAGCCAGCGGTAATACTCATCGCTGTCGATGTTGTCATCCCGCTCAATATTCATGGCTGCATGTTCCAATTCACATAGCGACGCCATCGGTGGAGCGGAAAATTCGGTGTTATTGTCTAAAAAATCTTGCGATTCAGCCATCTTAAAGCGAATACCGCCCATTCGATAAGAATCGTGAACACCCAGAAGATAATCCAACTCCGTCAGTTTCGTGGTCACTCGCAGGCCTTTTCGATATTCAATGGCAGCACGGCGCTGCATCAAAATGCGTCCCCAGCGATCGGGAGAGGAATCCAGAAAGGCACGGAAATTTTTATCTGCCAAATCGTTATAAAGCTCCCCACTGTGCAACGCCAACAAGGGATCGATCTGCAAACGATAGCGGGATGTCAAAAAGTGTTTGTCATAAGCGAAGCTGAACACACCGCCACGGCTGGTTTCTGCAAACGTCAAATGCCCCACCAACAAAGGCGTATCAATCGGCCTCCAGGACGCATACACCTCAACGATGGATCGGCTCATTTCGTGCCTTCCAACAGCTTGATATTCTGTAACTTCATGCCGACTTCATCGTAAGCCGCAAGTTTGGCAAAGTTCTCTTCCATGCCCAGTACGGCCATCACCTTTAGATAAGTCCCAATCGCCACGCCCGGATCGCCAGAGAAGACTTTATTAACGGTTTTGGTATCAAATCCCGTACGGTCGCAGATCATTTTTTTAGTGAATCCACGGCGTTTGACGGCAAGCAGTAAATCCTCACCAAACGTGGTCAATATCTTACGTTGCCTTGGAAACAGCACCCTGTACATGTCTCGCTTGGCCATCATCTACCTCACATAAAAATAGGACTATATTCCCAGTATTGATTTATTCATGGGAATATAGTCCCACATTGTCAGGTAATCAATGTAGCGAAGAGCAAAAATCAAACAATATGGGACTGTATTCCCATTTTTTCCAGCATCATGGGAATACAGTCCTATCTTTCTTGAGCAAATGAAAGCGATACAAAGGATCTACCTACGCTTTAATTGGTCGTAACTCAACCACTCCTTTGGAGGATCGTTGCAAAGAATCAATCTCAACGAGGCAAAGACCAATGTGGCCTGTAGTTCTTAGCCAAACCCCCGCAGGCGTGGTGTGGATCACGCCCGAGGGGCAAGAGAGGTAGACTTAACGCCAATGACTCACTCTGCCTTCTTATTCTCCGCGCCTTGTTTTTCTACCGTTGGCTCCGTTGCCGTCTTACTGCCACTCCCCATCGCATCAAGGTCTTCAGGTGTTACCGTCGTCGCGTACAAGCGGCCTTCCTCGATAAAATCTTCGTCGATACCTTCAATATTCTCCTGATTATCCCGCCCAGAGAGGATGTTCCAGCAGGCAATGAACAGCGCAGCAATCAACGGGCCAATCACAAAACCGTTAATTCCGTAGATTTCCATACCGCCCAGCGTGGCAATCAGAATCAGGTAATCCGGCATTTTGGTGTCTTTCCCCACCAGCAGCGGGCGCAAAATGTTATCCACCAGCCCAATCACCAGCACGAAGAACGCGACGATGAAGATGGCCTGCCAGAGCATATCTGTTGCAAAGAGATAGATCGCAGCAGGTACCCAGATAATCGCCGAGCCCACGGCAGGGATCAGCGACAGGAACGCCATCAGCGAGCCCCACAGCAGGTTACCGTCTATCCCTGCGATGGAGAACGCAATGCCGCCCAGCGTCCCCTGCACCATCGCCACCGCAGCGGTGCCCTTCACCGTCGCGCGGGATACTGCGGCAAACTTCACCAACAGATGGTGCTTAACATGGGTGGACAGCGGCAACGATTCCAGAATCAGGTTCACCAGATAAGCGCCCTCTTTCAGGAGGAAAAACAGTAAATAGAGCATCACCCCGAAGCCAATGAAGAAGGTAAATGTCCCTTTGCCGATCAGCAGCACGCTTCCCGCTAGATACTGCCCACCTTTGAGCGCAACCTGCGACAACGCTTGCTGTATTTTGGTGGCGTTATCCAAATTGTGTTCCGCTAGGAAATGCCGCGCCCACTTCGGCAAATGCTGAAGCAGCTCCGCCAGTACCACTGGGAATTGGGTATTGCTGTCCTGCAATTGGGTGTATACCCCATTAATCTCAACCACCAACGAGGAAACGATGATCCCCAATGGAATGAAGACGATCAGGAAAATGATCAGGACCGTCAGTAGCGAGGCAACACCGTTGTTATCTTTTAATTTTTGCCGAATTTTGTTTTTCAGCGGATGGAAGATGACGGCCAGCACTGCTGCCCACAAGATGGCGGAATAATACGGCGCCAGTATGTCAAAAAATGCCAGCGTGACGACAAATAAGATCAGGATGAAGAATCCCTTCGTAAGCCCTTTACTATTCACAACGATTTCCCCTTCGTTCAATCTGACCTCGAAATATAGAACGAAGTGGGTCGTTTGCAATATAGGAAAAAGCGCCGGATTCGGAGGAAATGGCTACATGAGCGCCTCATGAGTGGCAATAAAGTCATCTTTTAGCTGGCTATACACGGCGGCATCGTTGTCACATTCCAGCGCAGCGGCGCGCTTTATTGCCGCGTATTCCGCGCACACAGAAGGGTTTGCCCGCAGATAATCCCGAAAAGCCAGATGCCGCTGAATATGCCCATTACCCACCACAAAAGCGTGAAGATGATGAGTACGCGCAGCGCCGCCTTTAGTGTAGTAACGACGTCCCGCTATGCCATTTTCGCCGCGAGGGCGATAGCCCAGATCGACCATGACATGATCGAATCGGTCCAAATCGGACAACGACACCACTTCCAGCAGCATATCAATCACTGGTTTGGCCGGTAACCCCGGCACCGCCGTGCTACCGATATGATGCAGTCTCACCGCGACGTCGCCGAGCGCCTGCGTGAGTTCTCTTGCCGCCGTTGTATAATTTGTCGCCCACTGTGGATCGTAATCCACCACGGTAATTGTCCGTCCACCCATGTTTTTATCCCTCAACGCAGTCTTCTCGCGTAAAGGGTATCAACGTTCAGGGGACGATTCAAAAGCCATCAGCTCAATGTATTGTCAGGGTAGGGAGTGCTCTGATCCTGTTTACCGCTAAAAGTTAGATTTATTCAACAACGCCGATATTGCTTAATGTAAAAGGTATCTCTTAGGCGACATATTTTATTATATAATTACTAATTCCCATAAAAATCATTATCCATAGATAATGGTTTTGTGTGTTTTAATAATTTATCTGAGAGAGTATTATACCCATGCAAAAGAGACTACGGCTCCGAACCGGAGAATGGAATTTATTTGTATGGAGGCATAATGTCCAATCTTATTTATCTTAGCGTTACTGGGGAAAAACAGGGACTGATATCAGCAGGATGTTCATCTCTGGACTCTATTGGCAACAAGTATCAATCGGCACATGAGAATGAAATTTTTGTTTATGAGTTGGTGAACAACATTAGTCGGGAAGAAAATATTTCAATGCTTCCGGTAGAAATCAGAAAGCCAATTGATAAAGCCACGCCATTGTTCGCTCAGGCAATCAATGATAAGGAAAAACTAGAGTGCATTTTTTCGTTCTACCGAACGGCGCAGTCTGGTGGAAATGAACTTTATTTTAGGATGAAGCTTCGTGATGCACTTATTAGCAACATACGCTTTTTCTATCCTAATTCACTGACACATAATGAAGTTCAGCCACAGGAAAGCGTATCATTCAAGTTTGCTTCTATTGAATGGGAGCATGTTATTGCAAGAACAAGCGCTTACATGCTTTGGCAGAATGTAGTCTACTAAGACTACATTAAAGGCCGAATTATTTTCGGCCTGATCTTTTTGAAAAAAACTTTATGTCTACATAAACAATAATAACAATAGAAAGAATAGTCAGCTTACCCCAATGGTCAGGGATGAATTCGTAGAATAAAACCCCCAAAACAATCATTAATGCCATCATGGTATAGGTATTAATAAACTCTTTAACGGCATAAGAAATTATTTTTTTTAAGCTCATTTTTTTAAAATTCCGTTTATTGCTTCTGTGATATCGATTTTGTCATAGGGATTTTTGGGCACGTAGGGAGACAGGCGCTCTTCAAATACGAAGTATAACATCTCAACCTGCATAGCATAGAGAGACCAGTATAGCTCCGGACATACGTCATGTAGGTGCCGTGCAGACATTGCCGCCTTCTGAACTTTCCCATGAAATGTGAGAGCACTCATCCCTATCAGCGAGTATTTATTAATCGTTCTGCGAATGGATAGTGAAAAATTCAGCGAAGTTGCAATATGCTTTGCAAGCAGATAAGCGACTGACATTTTTATTGCTCGACTTGTTGCGAACTCTGATGCAGCTGATACGCCTAATATGGCTTTAGCTATTAATTCCTGCTCTCTTTCTTCGGTGTCTTTTAAAAGTATTTTAAGATACGCTATTAGCATATCTATTATTACATCTTTTCTCTTGTATATCTGTTTAATAGCCAGATACATCCGTTCATTTTCAGATTTCAGTTGCTGACAGTCAGAATTATATTTCTCTATTAAACAGGACGAATACCATGTTGCTCTTTCTATACCACTATATAAATCATCACCAATTTTTATTGTATTATCTTTTATTTTATCTGTCATGCTATCCAAATGAGTGGCGAGAACTCTGTCGGACTCCATTTTGTATTTTAAATATTCTGATAATTGCATATTAAATCCCTTTTATTAGGCTATTTCTATCCCTTTATATAGATAGCTTACCCGAATAACTGGCAATAATTCAATATTTTTACCTGACTGGTAACTTGCATCCTACTAATTACGGTATGAAAGTGTTGTTTTTCGAGAGAATGCGATAATATATCCTTGTCTAAATAAAATTTAATGGCTTTCGGATGTGATGAAAAAAACCCGTAGCGGTAAAACTACGGGCAGATGCCTTCCCTGATGCTGTTTATGGCATATCAATTATTTTGAGGGTAAAACCTTCTACTCGCCTTCAAATCTAAAGAACTTAAGTTCCATGGTTGATATTCTTTCCCCCAGAAAAGGGCTTTGTTAAATAAATCATTTTTGAGACGCAGCGGAGTCCTCTCATCATCAATCAGGCAATGCGAACGCTAACTGACGTCATTTTATTCAACGCCTTCAGCCGCGCCATTGCCTCACCCACCTGCGCATCATAATCACACAGCGACAACCGCTTACAGACCATCCAGCCGCCGCTGAGTCGCCTGCACCAGCGAGTCGGTGGTGATATCGGCAATAGCTTTAGCTCCCGTGAGCGTCATCGCCACGCGCATCTCTTTTTCGATCAGGTTCAGTAGGTTAACCACGCCCGCTTCACCTGCGGCTGCCAATGCATAGACAAACGCGCGCCCGAGCATCACGCCGTCCGCGCCCAGCGCGATCATCCGCACCACGTCCAATCCGGTACGAATACCGGAATCCGCCAGAATGGTGATGTCGCCTTTCACTGCATCGGCGATAGCAGGCAAGGCATGTGCCGTCGAGAGCACGCCGTCCAACTGACGGCCACCGTGATTGGAAACCACAATGCCATCTGCGCCGAACCTGACCGCTTCTTTGGCATCTTCTGGGTCGAGGATGCCTTTAATGATCATCGGCCCTTTCCACATCTCGCGGATCCACGCCAAATCCTGCCATGAAATAGAAGCATCGAAATTCTCCGCCAGCCAGCCGATATAGTTTTCCAGCGTCGTCGGCGTACCACGATAAGCGGAAACGTTGCCCAGATCATGAGGTTTACCGTTCAGGCCAACATCCCATGCCCACTGTGGATGAACCATCGCCTGCAACACACGGCGCATCGCCGCATTCGGGCCACTCATACCAGAGTGCGCATCACGATAGCGCGCACCCGGCGTCGGCATATCCACGGTGAATACCAGCGTCTTGACCCCCGCCGCCTGCGCACGTTCCAACACATTGCGCATAAAGCCGCGGTCTTTTAACACGTAGAGCTGGAACCACAGCGGCCGATCGATTGTGGGCGCGACTTCCTCAATCGGGCAGACGGAAACGGTAGACAGCGTAAAGGGAATGCCCTTTTGCGCCGCCGCACGGGCAGCCTGCACCTCGCCGCGTCGGGCGTACATCCCAGTCAGGCCAACGGGGGCCAGCACCACCGGCATCGCCAGTTTTTCGCCGAGCAGTTGGGTTTCTAGGCTCAGGTCAGAAACATTTTTCAGGATGCGTTGGCGTAGCGCGATATCCGCCAGATCGGCGGTATTACGCCTGAGCGTGTGCTCACCATATGCACCACCATCGATGTAATGGAACAGAAACGGCGGTAGCCTACGCTGCGCCGCCGCTCGGTAATCCGTTGAAGCAGAGATGATCATCGTCCTTTCCCATCCTTCTTCTTGTTTGTGCCACGGTTACGGTGAGTAGCATGACCGTTACTGGAGCTGCTTTTAGTGGAATTCATGCTGTTCACTTAAGTCCATTTTTAGGGGAAACACAGGGGGAGGTTCCCGCAGGGACACCTCACCCCTGTGGTCGCCCCGTGTATCTCAATACTTAAACGATCGGCATGACTTTAGTGAAATTGCCTGTTAGTAAAACTGCTTTTAGTGGAATTGAAGGTACGCGACATGCGTTTGCAGATATTCCTGCAAGCCGTGCTTGCCGTCCGCTCCGCCCACACCGGATTTACGCCAGCCCGCATGGAAGCCCTGCATCGCCTCGAAGTTCTCACGGTTGATATAGGTTTCGCCGAATTTCAGCCCTTTCAGTGCTTTCATCGCGGTGTTGATGTTCTGCGTATAGATCGATGACGTCAGGCCGTATTCACTGTCATTCGCCATCGCGATCGCCTCTTCCAACGTGTCGAAGGTCGCGACGGGCAGCACCGGACCAAACACCTCTTCGTGCATGATCGGCATGTCTTGCTTCACATCCACCAACAGCGTAGGCGGGTAGAAATAGCCCGTACCGCTTTCACGCTTACCACCGAGCAGCACTGTCGCCCCTTGCGATACCGCTTTCGCCACTTTGTTTTCCACGCGCTGTAACGCCGCCGCGCTGATCAGTGGCCCCATATCCAGCGCTTTTTTCTCCGCCGTGTTGCCGAAGGTCACCTGCTCCATCGCAGCTTTAATACGGGCGATAAATTCGTTGTAGATGCCTTTCTGCACATAAACACGCTCGGCACAGTTACACACCTGCCCACTGTTGATGACGCGGGAACTGACAATGGCTTTCACCGCCAGATCGAGATCCGCATCGTCCATCACGATGGCTGGCGCTTTACCGCCCAGCTCAAGCGACACTTTGGTGACGTTCTGTGCCGCCGCCGTCATGGTGGCGATCCCCGCCGCTACGCTGCCGGTCAGGCTGACCATGCCCACTTTCGGGTTAGCCGCCAGCTCTTGCCCAACCGTCGGGCCATAGCCGGTCACAAAATTAATGACGCCTTTTGGCAAACCAATCTTGTGAATGATTTCGGCGAAAATCACCGCATTATTCGGTGTGATTTCACTCGGTTTAATAACGATGGTGTTGCCAGTAATCAGCGCCGGTGCCGCTTTACGCGCAATCAGGAAGAAGGGGAAGTTCCACGGCAGGATTCCGGTTGTGACGCCTATCGCTTTGCGGAAGACGAAGATGTTTTCGTTCGGGCGGTCGCTCTGAATGATTTCTCCTTCATAACGGCGTGCCCACTCCGCCATATAGTCCAGATAATCGGCGGTAAACAGGACTTCCGTCTGTGCCAAGCCGTGCGTTTTACCGCCTTCGGCAATGATGGTGTCGGTCAGTTCGGCTTCGCGCTCGCGGATACCGTCGGCAATCTTGTGCAGCCAAACGCCGCGCTCAACCGCAGGCAATGCTTCCCAGCCCGGCTGTGCGGCTTCTGCCGCATCTATCGCTCTTTTCGCATCATCAGCGGAGCCTTCTGGGATCTGCGAAATGACCTGCTCTGTGGCCGGATTCACCACATCAATCCACTTCCCGCTGCTGTTTTCAACAAACTCACCGTTGATGTACATACGTTTCTGGGTGGTGCTCATGTCAGGCGTCTCCAAAATAGGGTAAGGGAATACAACGCATAAACGAATTGTTAAAAAAACACGCTTTTTTTGTGAAGTTTTGCCATGCTGCGCGATTTACGCGGCATTTACCTTTTCATGGCTGCCATCTCAGTCTAGCAAGTGGCAAAAAAGCCATGCTGAGCACGCCTGACGTAACACTTTTGCAAAGAATAGGGAATGAGGGCACCACGTTTGCCAACGCTCTTGGCAGGGCGCAGATGAGGCGTGGGTAAGTCAGTTCAGAGAGCGGGATTAATGAAAGATAAAATACCGAGAGCGGCAGGAGAAAGACGCCTGCCGCACACGACTTACCCTTTATTCATACTAGCAATGTAGCGATTTCTGGCTTGATTTCGGTTGTTATACTCATCAACCAATCTGTTGAAACTATTGATCATGTTATTATAATTTCTTTCGAGATCGGCGTTCTTCCCTTTACCCAAATCGCGACGTAATGCTTTCACATTCGCCAGCAACGCAGAAGCGTTGGGTTCCAGATAAAACCAGAAGGGATCCGCTGCTGTTTTACCTTCAGACTTCGCCCGATTCGCTTCACCATAGGCTTTGGCTGTTTCTAACGCCTGTTGGTATGCCGTTTCAAGTGGCTGCAAATTCTCCACCGTCAAACGATCTTGCGTATTCAGTGCATCGATAGCATCGATAACACCACGGGCTTCCAACATGACATTTTCGGTATGCCACCAGATATCTTTCCCATTACGCTGTTCCATCGCAGTCAGGGCTTGTTTCTCTATCGCCAGATTACGCGAGGCGACAAGACTATGGATGCGGTCAGATTTTGCAAAAAACGTCTTGAACAGCGGCGCAATTTGAGCCTGAAGAGCCTTGCCCTTAGCCATTCCATCATCTTTGTAATCGCCTTGGGAATAGTAGGTATCGACGCTCTGAACCAGAGGAATCAATTGTTGCAGCGTTTGCGCATATTCGGTACCGAGCGCGTCAAGTTCTGGGTCGCTTTGCCCATTCTTCACACCCGCGTTCAATCCCTCAATACAACTCTTGGCAATGGCATACTGATCACCATGCTGGGCTAAGGTGAAACGAGTCTGCAAATTCCAGAAAGCGTTCCCTTTCGTGACTTGGTTTTCATACGCAGTCTGATAACGCGCATAAGCACCTCGCCAGGCGCCATCGACACCATTAATACACGTCACAAACGGGGCCAGTTTCGCTACCATTGCTTCACTTTCTTTCGACAGCAAGGTCTCAACATTCTCTTCCGCTTTACCCCCGTTGCTGTCCATTAATGCGTTTAATGCCCCAGTTTTATAAAGAAACGCACCGCCAATTACGACCACCGTGGCTAAAATACTGACTACCTTCTTCACCAAAACTCTCCTGTTAGTAATAAAGAAATGTGCTCGCCTCAGGCTCCAATGCCCATAACTGCGAGTCAAAAAATAATAACATGAGTTATAATTCGTGGCGTCATTACTGGTCGTCGATTTTTAAGATTTTTTCCTTCACTTTCCATTTTCCCTCCACCAACTCACGTGTGGTGGCGATCATCGCCCGTTTTTCTTCGGAGTAGGCTTCCGTGGTTTCGGCAATCAGGACAGGCTGATTATTAGCGAGCTGATAAGTAGACCAGTTATGCCAGCAGCAACCACTTTTGGTAAACGTCGTAATGGTCTTACTTTTCTCATCAATATCGAACAAACCCAGATAGTTGCTGGCCAAATCAGTCAGCGCGGAGTTCAACGTGAATTGCTGTTTTTCCACATCAAACAGGAACACATCGTAAGACGGCCCGCCGTAAGCGCCATTGTTGCCATTACGCACAATGACATCAGCATGGTGATCGAAGTTAGCGTCATCAATCACCAATCCACTGTTGTTATCACCGTAGACCTCAACCAGATTCGCCGTCACTTCGCCCTTCTTGTTCAGCTCGACGAACATATTTTCCATCGTGATACGCTGGAACAGCTCACCGCGTCCTTTCTTAAAGATATCCAGCGTGCCGGGGCCTTCGCAGGTAGGGTAAGATTCATCCAGGTCACACGTCGCCACGCTGAGCACAAAGTCCCACTGTTTTGATGCTTTCGTAATCAGGGAGACATTTTCACTGCCGGAAAGCGCCTGGATACGGGACACCATCTCATTTCCCAGACAAACGTCATTCTGACAGCGATCACGCTCGGCCAGCCACGCGCGCTGCTCCTGACGCGCCTGCGCGTTGTCCGTTTGTTTCACGTAACCCTGATAGGCCTTGTTTAATACCGCATCAAGCTGCTGTAGACGGCTACTGGCACAAATCATTTTCTCGCTGTCTGTGCTGGCTTTGCTGCAATCCATCGCCCAGGTGGACGAGGTAAAAAAGACCAGCAGGGATGAAACGGCCAGAGATAAATAACGCATGAGGTATCGCTCCTTGAATACAAATAAAACCGAATGTATTGATAAAATAACGTGATGTTTTTAGCCTTGCCCCATCTTTTTAAGAAAATGCTGCTGCTCAGCCCAAATCGCCTTCAACGTCATGCATTGATAATCAATGCCGTAACGTGGGGCGACGTCCGCAATAATTTTCGATAGCGCGGGATAATGCCGATGATTCCAGTTGGGGAAAATATGGTGGGTCAGGTGCATATTGAGCTGCCCTAACCAATAGCCCAGCCAAGCGGGACGGGTAGACCAATCCACCGTGGTAGAAAAGGTGTGCTGATAGCGACCATGCCGGAATAACCCATCTTCCGGTGCCTTATAGAACGTGCCTTTTGCCCAATGCGACCCGAGGATCAGGACGACAAAAATCAGCGACGACAGCATCTGGCTCAGCAGATACACCAGCAGCAGCGAGCCGACGCTAATGATGGTCGGCGACAACAGCCAGTAAGGAATTGCCAGCGCCAGCAAGGTATGCAGCGCTTTTGAAAGCAGGAAAACACCCCAGCCCTTCACGCCCTGAAGCGTCATATTGCGCGTCACCTGCGTTTTCCCCGCGCGATCGATCCAGTCAAAAAACCAGATGATGCAGGGGAAGGTCAGCGATGCCACCAGCGGCCAGTAATAGCGCTGGGCGCGCATAAAAAAGCGAAACCGATGGTAGGGCGATTGCCGCAAGACGCCGTTCTCTTCGATGTCCAAATCGTAGTGCTGCACATTCACGTGTGCATGATGGAAAATCACATGCCTCACTCGCCAGCAGTCGGAATCCATACCAAGCGGAATACTCACCACAATATTGAGCAGGCGATTCGCCCACGGTTGCCGGAAAAAGACGTTATGCGAGGCATCATGCACCACATTCACCGCCAAAAACATGGCGGTAAAAATAAAGCCAAAATAGCAGCCCGCAAAAGCCCATAGCGTCGTCTGCCGGAGGCTGAAGCCATAAAACGTCAGACACAGCGCCACCAGAAACAGCATCTTGCCGATAAATCCGGCGTTGGCAAAGCGGTGGTCGCCCGTTTCCGCCAGATAGTCATTCGCCGCCTTCATCAACGCCCGATGCAACGCCAGATCGCGGCTTTGTTCATAGCGGAGCGGCTTCAGCGGTGCGGGCATCACATATCCTCAGGGGTCGGAGGTATGGATACGGTACGTCGACCCCAGCCGGCTGCCATCGCCAGCCCGTGCAGCGCCAGCATCAGCATCGCAATCTTCCAGTAAAGTGCTTCCCAGCCCAGATAGACAAGAAACACCGCAGGGAACAGCAGCACCACCGCTAGCCAAACATAAATCCCCCAGCGTCTTCCTTCGGAAATCCCACCCAGCGCAACCGCACCTGCCACCAGCAATAGGAAGAGCACCGCCTGCGACAGGATCTCGGAATCATAGCCGTAGCCATACAGGTAGACATAACCCACCACCAGCGCAAACAGCAGCATCGCTCCGGTAAGCAACGCCACTGGCGTACAGTGAAACGCAGCCTGACGTGTACGGCGCACCGACAGTTTCAGATATTGCATAAAAGGCAGATTACTGGCCCAAAAAGGATTGTTCGATGGCGTTTCTCTGCCTGCACCGTAGCGGAAAGGCGTGTCAGGCAGTTGCGGGCAAAAGCTGCCGAACAGTTTGTCCCAAAAAATGAAGGTGCCGCCGAAGTTCTTATCAGCGTATGCACGATCGTTCACGTGGTGGACGCGATGGTGTGCTGGCGTCACCAGCACCTTTTCCAGCCAGCCCAGTTTGGGTGTCATGGCGTTATGGTTAAAGAGCTGGACGCTGTAATGCAGGATGGAGACGGTGATAAACACGTACAGCGGCACACCAAGCAGCGCCAGAATCAGGAAGAACGGAATAGAGGTCAGCGAGGAATACCAGGAGTTACGCACGCCCAGCGACAAATTGAAATGTTCGCCCTGATGGTGCACCACATGCACCGCCCACAGCACGCCAAAGGTATGGTGTAGGCGATGTAGCCAATAAAAGCCGAAATCCCAGGCGAGTAGCGCGAACAGCCACATCAGCACCGGCGGCCAGGTGTCCACCCAGCCCAAACTGAAATGCGCCGCGACATAGCCATAGCAAAAAATTTCCACGCTGCGAAACAGCCACAGCATGATATGCCCTGAGTTCAGGTTGAACACCACGTCATGCCAGTTCACTTTCTCGCGCTGCATCCACTGTAGAACCAGCGCTTCGCCAATCACCACCACCAGCATGAAGACAATGGGTAAGGCCAAATCGATCATAATGTCATTCCTGCTGGCGCTTATCGTTAGGCAGCGGATCCGCTGTGGAAATGGCCTTCACCGCTTCTCGGCTACGCAGAAACATCCACCCAGCGATCCCTGCCAGCATCCCACCCGTCACCAGATCGATGAACAAATGTCGGCGCAATTGCAGGATAGAAAGGGCAATCGCCGCCCCCCACAGCAGGTACAAGCCGGTTTTCACCTTCTGCTGGCTATCGCTCATCGCCCACACCGCCAGCACCGTTAGCGCAATATGCAGCGACGGCAGGCAATTCTGTGGCGAGTCGATAAGCAGCAAAAGCTGTAGCACACGCGTTGAGAGATCGTCCCCGACAACCTGCGGATACACCATCGTGGTCGGGAAAATCAGGTACACCGCGCCTGCAATCAAGACGGTGAGCTGCGTTGCTCGGCGTAACCCCGCCAAACGTGCGATCGGGCAGGATAAATAGGACAGCGGCACGATGATGAAAAAGGAGAGATATAGCCAGATAGCCGAGGCACTAAAAGGAATCCATTCATCAACGAACGACGTCGGCAGCACCGTTCCCTGCCCCTGAAACTGTGCGCTCAATTGATACACCACGCCGACCGTTCCCCAGCCGAAGAGCAGCGCTTTCAGCCGCAACAGCATCGTTTTTTGCGGAAATAGCCTCATGTACTCTCCTTCACGCGGCTAATCCGTCTGCGCTTCTGCGTAAACTCTGGCGCAATCTCACCGGCGCTTAACTGCCACCGTAGCCGCGATGCGTCAATGCCTTGCAACGCAAACTGCTGCGAGAGACTATCCCGACAGGCCTCCAGCTCCGGCAGGCTGCACGCGGCGGATAAATGCAGCGTCGCGTCGCCCTGCTGCACCAGCCGATAGTCGGCATGCAGCGGCAGCGCATTGGCGATAATCCGGCTACAGAGATCGGCAAACACGGTCTGAGGCTCACCGTTGCTGTTCGGCAGTCGCAGGCTGTCATCGCTGCGCCCTTCGATGCGGGCAATCGCCATCGTCACTCGACCACACGCACAGGGCGTTTGTTGCTTCACCAACACATCGTCCAGCCGATAACGCACAATCGGCTGGGTGCTGCGGGTGAAATCGGTAATGATGGGCGTAAAGCGCTCCTCATCCAGCCACTGCGGTTCGATGTGAATAAACTCTTCGTTGAGATGCAGCGTACCGTGCTCGCAGGTCGAGGCCAGAAAGCCTTCCGTCGCCTGATACACTTCCCCGATCTGCCCGAAAACCTGCTGGAGCAATTGTTTATCCTGCGGTTCCAGCACCTCGGCCACGGAAATCACCTTTTTGACCGACAGGCGCAGCTCACCGCGCTGTACCGCCAGCGCCAGTTCGCGCAGCACCTGTGCGGGTGCGACGATAATTGACGGCGACCACGCTTCCAGCCGCGTAACATGCTCGGAAAATGGCGCAAACAGATCGTAAAACGACAGGCTGAGCCAGCGGTTATCCACGCTGTGATATAGGTTGTTATCCGCCCGCAGGAACAGCGCTACCCGCTCACCGGCACGTAAGCCGTTCGGCAGCATTTTCGCCAACATGCCCCCCGCCCACACCTGCTGTTCACGCGGGCTGACGACAAACAGACCACGCTGGCCAGACGTACCGGACGACAGCCCGACGCTGAACCCATTCACATTCGGCGTGAAATCACGATCCGCTTCGCTGCGGCGCGCGCAGGCAAGCAGGTCATCCTTCTTAAGCTCCGCGGTGTTCATCCGATCGAATTCGGCCATCATCACGGCTTTATCCATCATCGGCCAGGATGTCATGGGGAGCGAGCAGTAAGGCCGAAAATAGGGACTGCGCGCCAGCACCCGTCGAGCAAAGCGAGCAAGCTGGCGCTGTTGATGGCGCTCAAGCGCCTGACGGGTAGCAAAGGTGAGGCGTCTGGCACGGAAATAGTGCCAGATCGTCATCAGCGGAATCATAGATCACCCTCATGACACAGCCGAATCTCGACCTGCCCGTTCAGGTGCAACTGGTGCAGCTGGTCCAGCGTGTGGTAATAGGCTTGTGGATCGTCCATCACCAGATTCGCCAACCGCGACGGCCCGCGACCTTCGCGATAGCTGTGCGGCGACCAAGCGGCATCGCTTGCCAGCAACACCCAGCCGTTTTCCGTCAGCACAAATGCGCCGAGGTGTCCGGCGGCATGACCGGGCAGCGACACCAGCACGATCGCTTTATCGCTACCCGGCAGCGCATAGCCTTGTGTAAACGGCGCCAGCTCGGCAGGCAGATCGGTAAGCGGGAAGTTTTCGACAAACTGAAGCGCCTGCTCGAAATGTTCAGGGATCAGCGCGGGCACAAACGCCCGTTTCAGGGCCGCGAAACCGCGCAGATTCCGCGTCTGCTGCCATCCCAGCGCCGAACAAATAAACGGCACATCGGGGAAATCCCGCAGCCCTGCAATATGGTCGCCGTGAAAATGGGAAATAATCAGGCCATCGATGTCCGCAGGTTGAATACCCTGGCTGTGTAGCTGGTGAATCAGCGCGTCTTTCGTCTCAAAATGCACCGGCGTCATCCTGCGGTACAGTTGAAACAGGCCGGATCGCGTGGCATCGGTAAAATGCTGCGCATAGCCGGTGTCCCACAGCCAGCGCTTGCCCTGACTTTCCAGCATCCAGACGCGTGCCGGAAAACGGCATACTTTCCACCCTGCGCCACGCAGCGCCATACAACCCGGATGCAGGCAGTACCCGACTTCAAACGTTGAAATCTTAGCCATGTCGGTCCGTGCTCCGCTGCGCAAAATGTGTTTTGAACCAGCTACCGGTTAACGCGATGCCCTGTTGGAGGGAAAAACGCGGCTGATAGCCCAGCTCTTGCTGCGCTTTTTCCGCGCTGAGCGTCATATCAAAATTCACCGCCCCCGCGCTGTAGCGCGTTAGCAGCGGCTCTTTCCGACTAAACCACGAGAACAGCTCCATGCCACCCGCCACCGCATGCAGCAATGGATACGGCACGGCCTTAACGCGATAATGCATCCCCAATTGGCCGACCAGCAGTTGCTCAAGCATATCCGCAAGGCGGGCTGGTTCATGATTGGTGATGTTGTACGCCGAACCAGAAACCAGCCCCGGGCGCTGGCTGGCAAGTGCCATCGCCTCCACCACATTGCCGACAAACGTGAGATCCAGCAACGCGCTCCCCCCGCGCGGGAGCCGCAGTACGCCGCCACCCACCGCGATCTGTTCCAGCACTCGCGGCAGAATCACGCGATCATGCGGGCCAAACAGGCCGCGCGGACGCAGAATCACGTAGGTCGTTTGCGGGTAGCGCGACGTCAGCGCCTGAAGCCGTTCTTCCGCCAGAAATTTGGTCTGCGCATAGTGATTGGCAAAACGCACCGCGCGGTAGCTTTCATCAATATTCCGGTGGTGTTGATAATCAAAATAAATCGCAGGCGTGGAGATGTGCACAAAGCGCGGGATCCCCAACTGGCCGGCGGCCTCTGCCAGCCGTGCCGTTACCTCAGTATTGTTCTGATAAAAATCAGTATATTGACCCCACGGTGAGGATTTCGCGGCACAGTGCCAAACGACATCACTGCCGGTCATCAATAATCGATACTGCTCGACCGAGGTTTCGACCAAATCAATACCAATGAACTGCGCGCCGAGTGCTTCAAGCTGTTGGCCTACCGTGCGATCGCGTCCACAGGCCAGCACCTGATGCCCAGCCTGAAGCAGCCATTCCACCGCGTTACGCCCCAGCCCGCTGGTCGCGCCCGTGACGAAGACTCTCATGGAATCAGTACCATGCCGCCCAGCGTTAGCCCTGCGGCCGTACCGACCAGCATCGCGGGTTCCCCTTCTGGCAGACGTTGCGTCACGATAGCATGATGCAGCGCCGTCGGAATCGACGCCGCCACCTGATTACCGTGGTAGCGATAAATATCAATCAGCTTTTCCGTCGGGATCGCTAGCCGCTTCCGCATGTGTTCCAGCGACAGGTGGCTGGCCTGATGCGGAACCACCGCCGCGATCTGATCCAGTGAATAATCGCTGGCCTCCAGCAACCGTTGCAGATAGCCCTCGATCAGGGCAGAAGCCTGCCTGAATAGCCGTTTTCCCTGCATATGGAACAGAAAGTCATGCAGTTCCATCCCCGCTCTCGGGTTACGCAAGGTGCCGCCTGCGCGGATCTGACACAGTTCATTGCCCTTCGGGTAGGTTTCCAGCAGACACGCCGCAATACCGCTGCGCCCATCACCGCGTTCGACAATCGCGCACGCCGCACCATCACCAAAAATCAGCGACGATTCTTCGTCATCCCAATCAATACCGCGCGAAGCCAGTTCGGTAGAGACGATGGCAATGCGTCGATAAGCGCCGATATTTAACAGCCCAGCCGCCACCTGAAGCGCGGAAATAAAGCTGACACAACTGCTGTTAATATCAAAACAGGCCGTCCCTTTTGGCAGGGACGACGCTTTTAATACATGACTGGCGCTATAAGGCAGCGCCTGAATCGGAATCGCGGAAGCAAATAGCAGCAGATCGATGGACGCTGGCGGAATAACACCCCGCGTCAGCGCGTCATTTAACGCCGCCACACCAAGTTCCGCCTGGCTGGCATGATTGTCCGCATGGTGGCGATAAATAATGCCTGAACGGCTTTCGACATAACCGGCAGGCTTATTGAGCCGCACATCTAATTCAGCCGATGTCACCCGCTGCGCAGGGAGCGCGCTGCCGGTAGCAATAATCTTTAGCGGAACCCATCTCTGAGTGAATGCATGATGTTGAGTATTCAATATCAATCCTTTCCAGAGTCTTATCGTTTTACCGGCGAACAATATCCTTATAAATAATGAGATTATCGTGCGCGGTATTTATTCATTCTGTTGCTAAGAATAACGAAATCACCACGAATTGAAATCGTAAGCTGTGCGGTAGCACTGTTCCATCCCGATATTTTTTCGCTATTCTCTGTGCATTTGCGATGCTTAACTAAGCCAGAAGTTATACTTATGTCATTGTTTATTAAATCTGTTATTGGCGCGTTGATCGTATTGCTCATCAGCGTCCTAGCGAAAAGCCGAAACTATTATATTGCTGGGTTGGTGCCGCTATTTCCCACATTCGCGCTGATTGCCCATTATATCGTTGGCACCGAACGTGGACTGGAGGCGCTACGCGCCACCATCCTGTTTGGCATTTGGTCCGTTATTCCTTATCTGGTTTATCTCATCTCACTTTATTACTTTACCGCGTGGATGAAATTGCCACAGGCGCTGCTCGCCGCAGTCGTGTGCTGGAGTGTGTCAGCGGCAGTGCTGATTAAGATCTGGACGTGGTATCAGGGGAATTAGGGTAACGAGGTGTTGGCAGAAGGGATGGGTCCCTCTGCCATAGACAGGGGATATCAGGCGAAGGCAAAGCCCTCATCTTCCCACCCCGTGATTCCCCCTATCATAATTTTTACTGGCCGACCTAATTGCGCCAGCTTTAAGGCCGCCTGATCTGCGCCATTGCAATGTGGTCCCGCGCAATAGACGACAAACCGCGTGTCATCAGGCCACTCGGCCATACGCTCAGGTGTGATTTCACGGTGCGGCAGATGAATCGCCCCCGGTATATGGCGCGCGCTAAAATGCTTCGGCGATCCCACCACATGCAGTAACACAAAGTCCTGCTGAGTGTCAGAGAGCGAGCCCGCCACATCCGCACAGTCTGTTTCAACGGACAGACGACGTGAAAAATGGGATTGGGCGATATCAGAAGCAGCAAAGGGATAGTCAGTCACGTAACTCATCGATTTTTCTCACTGATTGGAATGAGACTCGACTATAAAACGGATAAAGAAAGGCTGGCAGATGGCATTATTGCCATATATCGTCAATATCATGACAAGTTATTGAGGTGAGGAAATCGATGTTCAATCCGCTTGTTGTCGTACTCGCTTATGATGGCTTGTGTACCTTCGAATTTGGTATCGCTGTTGAAATCTTCGGCCTGCCTCGCCCCGAAATGGGGGAAAATTGGTATCAGTTCGCTGTCGCAGGCTTAGACAGCGGCGCGATGCGGGCAACGGGTGGCATCCACGTGGTTGCTGATGGTGGCCTTGAGCTGTTAACACAGGCAGGGACGATTATCATTCCCGGCTGGAAAGGCAGTGATGTGCCTGTCCCCGCCCATCTGGTCGATGCATTACGCCAAGCACATCAGCAGGGTGCCAGACTGCTCTCTATCTGTTCCGGGGTCTTTGTTCTCGCGGCGACCGGCCTGCTTTCTGGGCGGCGCGCCACCACACATTGGCGCTACAGTGACACCTTAAAAACACAATATCCTGATATCAACATCGAGCCAGACGTTCTTTATATTGATGAAGGAACGATTCTTACGTCAGCCGGGAGTGCTGCGGGTATCGATCTTGGGCTGCATCTCATCCGTCGGGATTACGGCAGCAAAGCGGCCAATCAAGTCGCTCGCCGCTTGGTGGTCGCACCGCATCGGGATGGTGGGCAAGCACAGTATATTGAAAAGGCGGTACCGGTAGACTACGAACGCTCGCGCCTTGGGCCACTTATCGATCATGTTCGAGCCAACCTCGCGGAAGAGTATTCCGTTACGAAACTGGCCACCATTTCTTGTATGAGCCCACGCACGTTCCTTCGCCGTTTTTCTGCTGCGACGGGTACGACGCCAGCACGCTGGTTACTGACCGAACGGCTGAATACTGCCCGCGATTTACTGGAGAACACGCGCTTATCAATCGATAAAATCGCCGAAACGGTGGGGTTCGGTACCGCAGCCTCAATGCGCCACCATTTTCGCCAGCAGCTCCATCTCACCCCCTCAACCTATCGGTTGCGTTTCGGGCAAAAAGCCGATGATATTCCAGAGAATCTTGCCGCTAAGAGAGGATAAGATCATGACAAGAACGACGCACCCCGGCACCGTTTATCGCCCCATTCTTTCCGCGCAGGAAGCTGAACGCTTCACGCTCCCGCACTATTTCACGCTGCGTGGACATGATGATCAGACAGAAGCTGACATCTGGCAGCCCACACCGATTGAGGTCGATCCGGCTACGCCCTGGGTTGTCGGGCCACTCGTGGGGGTGGATGGAGCAACGCACACCCATGTTCAACAGGCGGTAAACGCCGCGCTACGGGCACCGCAGGATCGGGCGCGTATTGCCATTAAACTGTTGCCGGGCACCTATACCGGCACGGTCTACATTCCCGCCGATGCGCCACCGCTCACGCTTTTTGGGGCGGGAGAACAACCAGATGACGTGGTGATTCAGCTCGCGCTGGATTCGATGTTTTCACCAGCAACCTATCGGGAAACAGTGAATCCTCACAACGAATATCAACCCGACGATCCCGCCTGGTATATGTACGATCTCTGTGCGTCGAAGCAGAACGCGACGATTGATACCATTTGTTCCGCCGTAGTGTGGTCGCAGAGCGACCATTTCCAGTTGAAGAACCTGACAGTGGTGAATACCCTGCTGGATACGGTAGATGGCCGCGCACATCAGGCTGTGGCGCTGCGCACCGACGGCGACAAGGTACAGCTTGAAAGGGTCCGCCTCATCGGCCGTCAGGATACCTTTTTCGTCAATACCAGCAACCTCCGCAACGAGTACGTCACGGATCGCTACAGCCGCGCCTACATTAAAGACAGTTACATTGAGGGCGATGTCGATTACGTGTTTGGGCGCGCAACTGCGGTATTCGAGCGTGTCCACTTTCATACGGTTTCCAGCCGTGGAGCGAAAGATATCCATGTCTTTGCGCCTGACAGCATGCCGTGGGTGCAATATGGTTTTCTGGCGGTGAAGTGCCGCTTTACGGGTGATGAAGGTTTCAGAAGAGAAAGAAAAGCCAGATTAGGCCGAGCTTGGGATCAGGGGGCAAGGCAAACGGGATACCTGCCGGGTCAGACGGCAAACGGTCAGTTAGTGATTCGCGACAGCACGATTGACGCCAGCTATGACAGAGAACGGCCGTGGGGAGCGGCGGCAACCACTGCACGGTTCTTTGCGGGTAACGCGGACTCAGCCCGCAATCTGGACGATGTGCACTTCAATCGGCTGTGGGAATACAACAACATCGACGAGGTGTGAGGGACTACGAAAGGGATAACAATATAAAAAAGTGAGTGTTATTCGCGAAAGAGTCGCACTGATGGAATGAATTAGCCTGAACTGCCAGCGGCCTGTAAACAATACAGGCCATAGAACAGTAAAAAAATTTTATTATATTACTGATAAATCTCGCTTAATTAGCATTCCCTGATGTTAGCCAATCATCACGCTTATCCTGAGCGGTGTTTATTTCTTTTGCTTTACGCCCTTAACATTACTGTAAGATTTTATGTTTTTAAACCGCAAAGAAAAGCTATACTAAGGTATAGGTATACCTATCGGTATAGGTATACCTATCGGTATAGGTTCCTATAGATATACCTATAGGTATAGGTATATACTTTTTCTATTACAGGATGTTGAGTTTTCAGACTGAGGTCATGAGATGTCGCAATTATTCTCCAATAACGAAACTATAAGCAAGGTAATAAAAAGTCAATTCGATACGGCACTAAGCTACTATGGCGACATCAAATATTCTTATATGGTATTAAATAAGAAAAAACCTACAGAAATTCTTATCATTTCAAATCACCACGATGAGTGGAGAGAAATATACCGAGCCAATAACTATCAACACATTGATCCTGTAGTCATTGCTGCTCTTAATAAAATCACACCTTTCCCTTGGGATGAAGATTTACTTGTCAGCACACAGTTGAAGATGTCAAAGATATTCAACTTGTCCAGAGAGCATAATATCACTAACGGCTATACCTTTGTTCTTCATGACCATAGTAACAATCTGGTTATGTTATCTATCATGATTGACGAATCTAATGTAAGTAACATTGATGAGGTTATTGAGAGTAATAAAGATAAGTTACAAATGACGTTGATGAATATCCATGCAGAAACCATCTCTCTTTACAGAGAGATGATTAGAAACAAAGAGGATGAAAGGTCAAATGATAAAGATATTTTTTCTCAACGAGAAAATGAAATTCTCTACTGGGCCAGTATGGGAAAAACCTATCAGGAAATCGCACTGATATTAGGCATTAAAACAGGCACCGTTAAATTCCACATCGGCAATGTTGTAAAAAAACTCGGTGTATTAAATGCCAAACATGCAATCAGACTTGGCATCGAACTACAGCTTATCCGACCGATTCAATCATAGGCTCGAAACACAGTGGCCACTCTCGTAGCTTACTTTCAACGAATTCTTGATTGTTATTTATACGACGAACTAACACATCCTGACTTTCTTTGTCGACAGGTAAAAACAGTAAATAAACCATTTCCTGCTTTTCTGACACCCCTTGTTCAACAACAGAAATTTTCCAGCCAGATCGCTTTAGTATAGTAAGCATAGGATGGCTGACAATCGTATAAACGCCATCATACCCTTTACTTCTTGAGTAATTCACTGTTGCCAAAAAGAACATTGTGCTAACAGGGTAAGTATTACCTAAAATCGTTTTTGACCGAGCCTTATCGACAAAAAAACGACTCGACTCAATATAATTCCCTTCGGGAAGGTCTATCTTTTCAAAATAGGGAAAGAACGTGCCGGTAATCATATTAGGATATTTTGTTTCGATTAATCGGGAACTGCAAATAACCTGATTATCCTCTACGCCGAAAAGATAGGTTGCGTTATCATCATCATATTGATCGAACTCCATCCCATTAATACATTTCACCGCCCAGTTAAGCCTATCCTTGAAGGTTTCTTTTCTAAGCGTAAACAATTCCTCCGATTTCTTTTCCGATAATAGTGCGTAACTTACATCGAATATTTCTAACATTTTTCCTCCATTAAAAATTTGCGGCTAGACATCACAAAAAAAGATACACCATCCAATAGCTTCTTTCGCCTTTTAAACACTCCAGGCTTATTGTCATTGTATTCTGTCGTTTTCCACGATGGTTGTACAGATGCAACTTTCACTGTAAGCAAGAGTTCATATACGAAAAAACACCGCGAGAAGGCCAAACATAACTCTATGATAAACAGATAAAAAAAATCCGGAAACGCAAGACGATTCCGGATTTTTATCTTACTTAATCTCTGCGTTATTTCCCTGTTTTATCCTGCAATTGGCCTACCTGCGGCAGACCCGTGCTGGCAGAGGAAGAGAGCAAGCCCGTTTCAACATAGTTAAACAGTTTTTCACGCGTGTCCGTGATATCCAGATTGCGCATAGTCAGTTGGCCGATACGATCATCTGGCGAGAAGACCGAGTCGCCTTTTTCCATGGTCAGACGCTCTGGTTTATAGGTCAGATTGTCAGACACGGTATTCATGATGGAGTAATCATTGCCGCGACGCAGCTCCAACGTCACTTCGCCAGTAATAGCGCTAGCGATCCAACGCTGAGAAGCATCACGCAGCATCAGTGCCTGAGAATCGAACCAACGTCCCTGATACAGGAAACGACCTAGCTGACGACCATTGGCGTGGTATTGCTCGATGGTGTCTTCGTTGTGGATACCGGTAACCAGACGCTCGTAGGCAATGTGCAGCAGTGCCATTCCCGGCGCTTCATAGATGCCACGGCTTTTTGCTTCAATGATACGATTTTCGATCTGATCGCTCATCCCCAGACCGTGGCGTCCACCGATACGGTTCGCTTCCAGCATCAGTTCAACATCATCGGCAAAGGTCTTGCCGTTCAGCGCAACCGGATGGCCACGTTCAAAACGGATGGTTACTTCTTCTGCCGGAACCTTGACGTTCTCGTCCCAGAATTTCACGCCCATAATCGGGTTAACGATTTTGACGCTGGAATTCAGGAATTCCAGATCCTTCGCTTCGTGCGTCGCACCCAGAATATTGGAATCGGTGGAATAGGCTTTCTCGGCCGACATTTTATAGCCGAACCCTGCCTGCGCCATGAACTCGGACATCTCCTGACGACCGCCCAGTTCATCAATAAAATCGGTATCCAGCCACGGCTTATAAATCTTCAGTTCAGCGTTGGTCAGCAGGCCGTAGCGATAGAAACGCTCAATGTCGTTGCCTTTATAGGTGCTGCCGTCGCCCCAGATGTTCACGCCATCTTCTTTCATCGCCGCAACCAGCATTGTACCGGTAACGGCACGGCCCAGCGGCGTGGTGTTGAAATAGGTCACGCCCGCTGTCGTGTTGTGGAATGCGCCACACTGAATCGCAGCGATACCTTCAGCAACCAGTTGCTTACGGCAATCGATAAGGCGAGCATTTTCCGCGCCATATTCCATAGCCCGACGAGGGATTTCCTCGTAGTCATCCTCATCTGGCTGCCCCAGATTTGCGGTATACGCATAAGGAACCGCGCCCTTTTGACGCATCCAAAGCAGCGCGGCGCTGGTATCCAGACCACCCGAGAACGCAATACCAATACGCTGACCAACCGGAAGATGCTTGAGAATCGTTGTCATATATGTAATCCCTGCTCGAAAGATCTATGGTGATGTACCCCTAGGGTATCAGCTTAGCCGCCACACCATTATGTTACGCCATGCATTAATGAGCGTTCGAGCCCTGCGCACATCCTACATCAGATGGGCTGGCCGATAATCAAAATAGACACGCTCACAAATGAATATTTATGCAAAATAAGTGAGTGATAATTTAAACATCTTTTTGGCGGGACAGGAAGAGAAGAGTCATGCTTTCGCGTAAAAAAATTCGTGGCCGATTCACGACCAAGTTAGCAAGTATAGCGCTATCTTCTCTTCAGGCTAAGCAGCAAAAATCGTTTACGCGACCCACCCGACATTAATAAAACATCGTTTCATTTTATCGACATTTCTTTGCTATCCTCCTGCGGTTAACACCTTCCCTTGCATATTGCTGGAGATGCTATGTCTAAGAAAGTCGCCGTTCTGCTGGCCCCAGGGTTTGAAGAAGCGGAAGCGATCATGGTGATTGATGTACTGCACCGCATGAAGATAGAAGTCACCATGCTGTCATGCTATGACAGACTGGAACTGCGCAGTTATCACAATATTCGCATGTTTGCCGATTCTCTGCTGGAAAGAAACCAGGACACGCTGTTTGATGCCGTGGTCATTCCCGGTGGCCCACAGGGTACGGTAAACCTGGCTGCCAACCCAATGGTTGTCGAGTTTATCCGTCGCCATGACGAGGCGGGAAAACTGATTTGCCCACTGTGCTCTGCGGCTGCACGCGTACTGGGGGGTAACAATCTGCTGAAAGGCCGTCGCTACGTTTGCTCCGGCAATTTATGGCAGGATGTGACCGATGGCGTTTATGTTGACGAAAAAGTCGTGGAAGACGGCAATCTGATCAGCGGCAAAGGGTTAGGCGTGACATTCGATTTTGCCTTTACCCTCGCCAACCGCCTGACGGGCGACAAAGAAAACGCCAACTTCCAGGTTGAGCACATCGATTACGATTACTGGCGCGTGCCTGCGTAACCGCTCATCTGCCTAATATAAGGCGCGTCCCGCCGCGCCTTCCTGCGTAACCTTCTTCTGTGAATAGCCTTAATAACCTTCTCCATAACGCTCGCGGTACTCCTTCGGCGTGATGTCATACCCTTTCTTAAAGACAGCATAAAAGTAAGGCAGCGAAGGGTAGCCGCACATTAACGAGATCTCGCCAATCGAGAGCGAGGTCGATATCAGCAAGTTGCGTGCCCGGTCCAACTTTTCCGCATGAATCACACCGTGAATCGTCTGGCCGACTTCATCTTTGAAGCGCTTCTCCAGATTTGATCGGGAAATCCCTACCGCATCCAGCACCTGCTCGACCTTAATCCCTTTGCAGGCGTGATAGCGGATAAAGTGCATCGCCTGAATAACAGCAGGGTCGTGCACAGAACGATAATCCGTTGAGCGACGTTCTACCACCCGAACAGGTGGCACCAAAATACGTTGCAGCGATAAATCGGCCTGATTCAACAGCAGTTGATGCAGCAACTTCGCGGCGCGATATCCCATTTGGCGCGTGCCCTGCGCCACCGACGAGAGCGCGACGCGTGAAAGGTAGCGAATCAGATCTTCGTTATCGATCCCGATAACACACAGCTTCTCTGGTACGGCAATATTCAGATGTTCGCAGACCTGCAACAGATGGCGCGCGCGCGAATCCGTCACCGCGATAATCCCCGTCTGCGGCGGTAGCCCCTGCACCCAGTCAGCCAGCCGATTTTGCGCGTATTGCCAGTTATCCGGCGACGTTTCCATTCCCTGATACACCACGCCCTGATACTTTTCTGCCGCAACGAGCTGCCAGAAAGCGTATTCCCGCTCCTGTGCCCAGCCTTTCCCACCCGATGCTGGCAGGCCATAAAAAGCAAAGCGGTTCAGCCCCTTTTCTTTGAGGTGCATAAACGCGCTTTCCACCAGTGCATAATTATCTGTCGCGATGTAATGCACAGGCGGGTAATCCTCAGGCCGATGGTAGGAGCCGCCAACCCCCACCAACGGCACGTTCACATCCTGTAGTAGCTGCTTGATCTCACCATCGTCAAAATCGGCAATCACGCCGTCTCCCAGCCACTCTTTAATGTTATCAATACGGCAACGGAAGTCTTCTTCGATGAAGATGTCCCAGTCACACTGAGAAGCCTGTAAATATTCGCCAACCCCTTCAACTACCTGACGGTCATACACTTTGTTGGCATTGAACAGCAGCGTGATGCGATAGCGTTTTTCAAACATGGCAGTCGGCACTCATTAATCGCAAGTTCCTTGAATCAAGTCTGCTCCCTTGAATAGCACAGTGCCCCCAGAGGCCAAAATAATTTGCTGATTATTGCGAGCCGCCACGTATTTCCTCCACAACCCCCGCGTCGCGTCACACACGCCGCTTTGTTGCCGTATCCATCCACACCGCCAATAGCAGGATTCCGCCTTTTACGACGTATTGCCAGAAGGTCGGCACATCCAGCATGCTCATCCCGTTATCCAGCGACGCCATGATAAATGCCCCCATCACCGCGCCCGCCACGCTGCCGATCCCCCCCGCCAGACTGGTGCCGCCAATCACGCAGGCGGCAATCGCATCCAGTTCGGCAATGTTTCCGGCGGAGGGTGAGCCAGCTCCTAGCCGCGAGCTGAGAATCAATCCGGCGACCGCGACCATCAGGCCGTTAATCGCGAACACCGCCATTTTGGTGCGCTCAACATTCACGCCCGATAAGCGGGCAGCATCAATATTGCCGCCCACGGCATAAATGCGGCGGCCAAATGCCGTGCGCGTCGCCAGAAAAATACCGCCCAGCATCAACAGCGTCAGCACCAGAACCGGCGTTGGCACACCGCGATAGTCATTCAGCAGATAAATCGCCCCCAGCACCACCAGTGCCGTCACCGTCTGTCGGCCAATATCACCCGCGGGAGGGTTTACTGGTAACCCTAATCGCGCACGGCTGCTGCGCCGACGCCACTGCCAGGCAATAAACACCATCAGCCCGATAGCACCGAACATAAAACCGATGCCGGAAGGCAGATAGCTCTGTCCAATCTGCGACATCGCTTCACTCGTCGGAGAAACCGTCGTCCCATTGGTAATGCCGATCAGAATGCCGCGAAAAGCCAGCATCCCCGCCAGCGTCACGATAAAAGAAGGGACTTTCCGGTAGGCGACCCACCAGCCATTCCACGCGCCAAGCAGCAATCCCAGCGCAAGTGTCACAACGATGGTCAACGGTAAAGACCAGCCAAACCAGACATCAAAAATCGCCGCTGCACCGCCCAAGAGCCCCATCATCGAACCAACCGACAGATCGATCTCAGCGGAGATAATGACAAACACCATACCGACCGCCAGAATGCCGGTAATCGCCGTTTGCCTTAACAGGTTGGAGAGATTACGCGCGCTGAGATACGCCCCATCGGTCATGTAGGTGAAAAAGAGCATGATGGCGATGATGGCGGCGATCATCACGTAGACCTGAAGATTGATGCTTTTCAACCGTTGCAGCATCGAGACAGAGCCCACGACATGTTGTTGTTCAGACTGCGATGTTTTCAGCACGATGTTCACTCCTCAATGCAGCTTCCATAACCTGTTCCTGGGTTAAATCACGATTGACCAAATCCGCTTTGATCCGCCCCTGGTGCATCACCAACACCCGATCGCTCAAGCCCAGCACTTCGGGCAGCTCAGAAGAGATGACAATGACGGCGATGTGCTGTTTTACCAGCGCATTAATGAGCTTGTAGATTTCGTATTTAGCACCGATGTCGATGCCGCGCGTGGGTTCATCGAGAATCAGAATGCGGGGATTCAACAGCAGGCATTTCGCCAGCACCGCTTTTTGCTGGTTGCCGCCGCTTAACCGAGCAATCGCCAACTCTGGGCTGGAGGTTTTCACTTTCAGGTTCGTGAGCGACTGCCGGATGATGTCCTGCTCACGAGCATCGTCCACTATGGAAAACGGCCCTGTGAATTGGTCGAGTGCCGCCAACGTCATGTTCTGCGCCACACTCATCACCGGGACGATGCCATCCTTCTTACGATCCTCCGGCACCATCGCAATGCCCCGCGCCATCGCCTGCTGGCAGTTGCTGATGGTCACCGGCTCGCCGTCAATAAAGATGTCGCCCTGCCAACGACCATGATAGGCACCAAACAGGCATTGCACCGTTTCAGTACGCCCTGACCCCACCAATCCGGCAATACCGAGAATCTCGCCCCGATGCAGAACAAACGAAACATCATCCACTCGGCGAATATGGCGATTGACCGGATGCCAGGCAGTAAGGTGTTCTACGCGCAGCACTTCTTCACCAATGGTATGCGGTTCATTGGGATAAAGCTCCGTCAGTTCTCGCCCTACCATCATGGCAATAATCTGGTCCTCGCTCAGCTCGACCGCAGGACGCGTGCCAATAGGTTTCCCATCGCGAATCACACAAATTACATCGGAAATGGCTTTAACTTCGTTGAGCTTGTGCGAGATATAGATACAGGCAATACCGTGATCGCGCAGATCCTGGATGATCTCCAACAGGATTGCGGTTTCACGCTCGGTCAATGACGCCGTGGGCTCATCCAGCACCAACAAACGCACCTGCTTGTTCAGCGCCTTGGCAATTTCCACCAGTTGTTGCTGGCCTAATCCAAGCTCACCCATTTTGGTATTCGGATCGACGGCCAGTTTGACCTGCTCCAGCATGCGCTGGCAGCGGAGGTACATATTGTCGTAATCCATCACGCCAAAACGCGTCCATTCGTTGCCCAAAAAGAGGTTTTCCAATACCGTCATCTCTTTCACCAGCGCCAGTTCCTGATGAATAATCGCAATCCCTTTTTGCTCCGTATCGCGAATGTGGTTGGCGCGCAGTTCGTCACCGGAAAAAACTATCTGCCCGTCATAGCTGCCATGCGGATAGATGGCACACAGCACCTTCATCAAGGTAGATTTCCCCGAGCCATTCTCGCCGCACAGCGACAAGACCTGACCCGCCTCCAGCGTCAGGCTGACGTTATCGACGGCTTTCACCGCGCCAAACGCCTTGGTGATGTTTTTCATTTCCAACAGATGTGGCATCACGGCCTCCGTGATTCAGGTATCTCAGACCTCGTCTGCGACAGTGGCGAGCCACAACCTCGTGTCGTGACTCGATGAACGTCTTTCCTGCATCCTGAAATCTAGTGGCTGCGGCGTGCGTTAATACACATCCGCTTTTTTGTGGAAGCCATCGGCGATGACGGTGGAATCGATATTGGATTTATCGACGGGAATCGGCGTCAGTAGGAAGGAAGGAATGTCTTTCAATCCATTGTTTAATTTAGCGTTAGATTCCGGCGTTTTACCTGAACCTAACGCCACGGCGATATCTGCGGCATCTTTCGCCAGCTTGCTGATCGGTTTATAGACCGTCATGGTTTGCGTCCCGGCCACAATACGCTTGATTGCGGCTAGATCGGCATCCTGACCGGAAATGGCGACCTTCCCAGCCAGTCCCTGTGCGGCAAGTGCCTGAATCGCACCGCCCGCAGTGGCATCGTTCGATGCGACGACAGCATCGATCTTATTGCTGTTCGCCGTTAGCGCATTTTCCATAATTTTCAGCGCATTCTCTGGTAGCCAGGCATCAACCCACTGATCGCCGGCCACTTTTATTTTCCCGCTTTCGATCAACGGCGTAAGCACTTTCATTTGCCCCTGACGAAACAGCTTTGCGTTATTATCAACAGGTGAGCCGCCCATTAAGAAATAGTTTCCGCTAGGCACCTTATCGACGAGATATTTCGCCTGTAGCTCACCAACCTTTTCATTATCAAATGAAATATAAAAATCCACATCCGCATTATTAATCATGCGGTCATAAGCAAGCACTTTTATTCCTTCACGTTTTGCTTCCGCAATAACATTGCCAAGCACTTGACCGTTATAAGGAATAATAACCAAGACATCGACACCGCGATTGATCATGTTTTCTATTTGAGACATTTGCGTCGCTTCATTGCCGTTTGCTGATTGAACAAACACATCAGCGCCCTGCTTTTTAGCTTGCTCAACAAAAAGATCGCGATCTTTCTGCCAACGTTCGAGACGCAAGTCATCAATCGCCATACCTATTTTAACGTCCTTCGCGAATCCGGGCTGACAAGCAAGAATGAATACGGCACAAGCTGAGAGTAAAAAATGGTTAACTTTCATCATAGCGTACCTTTTTTATTTAAGATGCAGGGCCTAAGACTCCAATAGAAATAGCCAGATGAGTATTGTCGCTAAGTATCCCTTCATCAATTACAGATTTTTATCCTCCAATTATGTTTTTTGGTTTAATTTCCATTTTTTGATACGGGTCATATTTTATTGTCGAGTCACATTTCCACGTTGTTACATCTTGCGAGACGTATTCAGAGTAAATACCGTTATTTTTTGCGACGCAGCGCACATTTAATAATTCTCTGAATTTCAGTGTGAAATAACGTAATTGAGGAAGCCTTCATCCACTCCGAAAATTAATCTCATTCCCGTCTCTTCCGTCTGGGTGGTTTCTAAGGAGTTAACGATGCAAGCCTATTTTGAACAGATCGAAAAAGTCCGTTATGAAGGCAGCCAAAGCGACAATCCCTTCGCCTTCCGTTACTACAATCCCGACCAGGAAATTCTCGGCAAACGTATGGCGGACCATTTGCGCTTTGCCGTCGCGTATTGGCATACATTCTGCTGGAATGGCGCGGATATGTTCGGCGTCGGCGCCTTTGCCCGACCGTGGCAGCAGTCAGGCGACGCGCTGGAGCTGGCGAAGCGCAAAGCGGATATCGCCTTCGAATTTTTTCAAAAGCTGAGCGTGCCTTACTACTGCTTTCATGACGTCGATGTCGCACCGGAAGGGAGCTCACTGAAAGAGTACCTGCACAACTTTGCGGTTATCACCGATGTGCTGGCGGAAAAGCAGCAGGATAGCGGAGTGAAGCTGCTGTGGGGCACCGCCAACTGCTTTACCCATCCCCGCTATGGCGCAGGTGCGGCCACCAACCCTAACCCGGATGTCTTTGCCTGGGCGGCCACACAGGTGTTCACGGCCATGAACGCGACCAAAAAGCTGGGTGGCGAAAACTATGTGCTGTGGGGCGGGCGCGAAGGCTATGAAACCCTGCTCAATACCGACCTGCGTCAGGAGCGTGAGCAGATTGGCCGCTTCATGCAGATGGTCGTCGAACATAAACACAAAATCGGTTTTCAGGGCACGCTGCTCATCGAGCCGAAACCGCAGGAACCAACCAAGCACCAGTACGACTACGATGTTGCCACCGTCTATGGCTTCCTGAAACAGTTTGGGTTGGAAAAAGAGATTAAAGTCAACGTAGAAGCCAACCACGCGACGCTGGCAGGCCATTCATTCCACCATGAGATCGCCACTGCTGTCGCGCTGGGCGTATTCGGATCGGTCGATGCAAACCGCGGCGATCCGCAGCTCGGCTGGGACACTGATCAGTTCCCTAACAGCGTGGAAGAGAACGCGCTGATCATGTATGAAATTCTCAAGGCGGGTGGCTTCACGACGGGTGGGCTAAACTTTGACGCCAAAGTTCGTCGCCAAAGCACCGATCGCTATGACCTTTTCCACGCGCACATCGGCGCGATGGATACCATGGCGCTGGCGCTCAAGGCCGCAGCCAGAATGATTGAAGATGATAAACTCAATCAGCTGGTTGCTAAACGCTACGCAGGCTGGAACGGAGAGCTGGGTCAGCAAATCCTGCAAGGCAAGGCCTCGTTGGAATCCCTTGCCCATTATGCAGAAAGCCATCAGTTGGCACCACAGCACCAGAGTGGCCAGCAAGAATTGCTGGAAAATCTGGTTAACCGCCACCTCTTTGGCTAAAACGGGACGCTCACTACATCACACCTACTGCGACAGACTCAACCCTGTCGCAGAGGCTTATCAGGAGCCACTATGTATATCGGTATTGATCTGGGTACGTCCGGTGTGAAAGCCATCCTGCTAGATGAAGCAGGCAAGGTGATTGCCAGCCATAGCGCCGCATTGAACATTTCCCGCCCGCATCCGCTCTGGTCGGAGCAAGCGCCTGAAGACTGGTGGCAAGCAACCGATCGGGCGCTACAGGCGTTGGCGGCAACGCATAACCTTCGCGCCGTGAAAGCGCTGGGGCTGACAGGACAAATGCACGGGGCGACCTTGCTGGATACCCGCCAGAACGTGCTACGCCCCGCGATCCTCTGGAATGACGGACGCAGCGCGGCCCAATGCCGCACGCTGGAGCAACAGGTGCCCACGTCGCGCCAGATTACCGGTAACCTGATGATGCCGGGTTTTACCGCGCCCAAACTGAAATGGGTACAGGAAAACGAAAGCGATATCTTTCGCCAAATCGACAAAGTCCTGCTGCCAAAAGACTATCTGCGCTGGCGTCTGACGGGAGAGTTCGCCAGCGATATGTCCGATGCAGCCGGAACACTCTGGCTGGATGTCGCAAAACGAGACTGGAGCGACACGCTGCTGGAAGCCTGCGCGCTGAGCCGCGAACATATGCCCGCGCTGTATGAAGGCAATCAGATTACCGGTTATCTGCGGCCTGATATCGCCAGCCGCTGGGGCATGGAACCCATCCCCGTTATTGCTGGCGGTGGGGACAATGCGGCGGGAGCCATTGGCGTCGGGCTATATCAAGCCGGACAGGCAATGCTGTCTCTCGGCACATCCGGCGTTTACTTTGCCGTCAGCGACGGCTTTCTCAGCAACCCGCAGCATGCCGTCCACAGCTTCTGCCACGCGCTGCCGAATACCTGGCACCTGATGTCCGTGATGCTAAGCGCGGCATCCTGCCTGGACTGGGTCGCCCGCCTGACGCACGCAGAGAGCGTACCCGCGCTGTTGCAGGAAATCGCCTCGACGCCCGTCGATGACACAATAACGCCGGTGTGGTTCTTACCTTATCTCTCCGGCGAACGTACGCCACACAATAATCCTGATGCCAAAGGCGCCTTCTGGGGGCTCACCCATCAACACGGTCGCCCAGAACTGGCAAAAGCGGTACTGGAAGGCGTGGGGTTTGCGCTTGCCGATGGAATGGACGCACTGCATATGACCGGGCTAAAACCCGATAGCATCACGCTGATTGGCGGTGGCGCACGCAGCGCCCACTGGCGACAAATGCTGGCGGATATCAGCGGTCAAACGCTGGAGTACCGCACAGGAGGCGATGTTGGCCCCGCGCTGGGTGCGGCACGTCTGGCACAAATCGCCATGCATCCACATACGCCACTGGCAGACCTTCTGCCGCCGCTGCCGCTGGAACAGATTCATCAACCGGATCTCCAGCGTCACGCCGACTATGCCGAGCAGAGGCGTACATTCCAAGCTCTCTATCAGCAGCTTAAGCCGTTGATGTAACACAATTCGTTCGGCGAGGCTGACAAACGGTCAGCTCACCCAGCGCCGCACATCGATTTTCTGTAGCGCCATCGAGAGCAGCAGGCTGGCTCCTAGCGCGATGGCGAAAACATACAAGATGTCGAAAATTGGGTGGGATGGCAGCACCACGTCATGCGTACGCAGATAGTGAATGATCAACGCGTGGAGGCCGTAAATCGCCAGCGAATGGCGCGAAATGATGGCAAATCCCGGTAAAATCCGCTGGCTACAGTAGTGCTTAAACACCACCATAAGACTGGCCGCCGCCAGAAACACCAGCGGGCCACAATAGATGTAAAATGTCTGGGTAAATGTATCGTTCAGTAATGTGTGGTGCTTAGTCCCCATCGCGACTAGCGCGACA
Source organism: Pectobacterium sp. CFBP8739 (assembly GCF_013449375.1). Taxonomy (GTDB): domain Bacteria; phylum Pseudomonadota; class Gammaproteobacteria; order Enterobacterales; family Enterobacteriaceae; genus Pectobacterium. The sequence continues at coordinate 47,862 of NZ_JACDRR010000009.1, forward strand.
CACGCGATAAAGAACGGGATAGCGGCTAGCGCGATTTTCTTTGGCACTTCCAACATCCCCAATGCACGCCCCAGCGCGGCATACAACACGTAGTAAAACGTATCGCCGTAAATATAGAGATTCACGGGCAGTAATTTAAACCCTGCAAATTCCACCCGCCCCGTATTGGGGTTAGCGACCACAGCCAGCAGGATAATCAAGACGGCTAAATATTTTCCCGATACCGGCTTGATGGTAATAAGTGGGGAAAGCAGATAAATCACGATAATGGCGTAGAAGAACCATAAATGATAAAAGACCGGTTTTTGCAGCGCATGGTGCAATGAATTCAGGCCATTAATCGGCGTGAGCGTCGCAATATAGATCAACGCAACCGCACTATAAAAAAGCAGGCATAAACCGATACGCAGGAAATGTTTTTTCCCCGCGCTGCGCTCACCAAAGAATAAGTAACCCGAGATCATGAAAAACAGCGGAACACAGACGCGCGAAGCGGAGTTCAGAATATTCGCCACATCCCAGTGCCCATCGCCCGGCGTGCCGCCCGCAGTAATATAGTAGGTAGTGCTATGAATCAGAACGACCATCATGCAGGCCAGCGCCCGCAGGTTATCAATCCAGCCGATCTTATCCGTCATGCACAACCTCTTGAAAGCAAAGCGCTATTCAAAACAGCGTAGCCGTTGTTACGCGCTGGCACAATCAACGATCAACAACCCACAATCAAAAGTCTGTACTCAACAATTGGGAAAATCTAAGTGATAAAGACAGATTAATACGGGAAAACATTGGATTACGCCATGCGTACTCGCCAGAAAAGGCAGAGCATGGCGTGAGTGAATCAGAACAGTCCCATCGGCTTATCAGAGTAACTCACCAACAGGCACTTGGTTTGCTGGTAATGTTCCAGCATCATTTTATGGTTTTCACGCCCAATGCCGGACTGCTTGTAACCGCCGAACGCCGCATGTGCCGGATAGGCATGGTAACAGTTAGTCCAGACGCGCCCAGCCTGAATACCGCGCCCCATCCGGTAGGCAATATTACCGTTACGGCTCCACACGCCAGCCCCCAGCCCGTATTCCGTATCGTTGGCGATCTCCAGTGCGTCATCCATGGTTTTGAAGGTTGTGACCGCCAGCACCGGCCCGAAAATTTCTTCCTGAAAGACGCGCATACTGTTTTTACCGAACAATATCGTCGGCTCCAGATAGTAGCCTTCTGCCAGTCCGCCCGGCATCACCTTACGCTGGCCACCCGTGAGTACCCGTGCTCCCTCTTTCTTACCGATATCAATATAGTTAAGGATGGTATCAAGCTGGCCGGCGGACACCTGTGCGCCCATCATGGTTTTGCTGTCCAGCGGGTTGCCGATGCGGATAGCCTCAACGCGCTTGATTGCCCGTTCCATAAAGCGATCGTAGATAGATTCCTGTACCAGCGCACGACTCGGACAGGTGCAGACCTCTCCTTGATTGAAAGCAAACAGCGTGAAGCCTTCGAGCACTTTGTCAAAGAAGCTGTCTTCTTTATCCATCACATCGGCAAAGAAAATGTTCGGCGATTTGCCGCCCAGTTCCAGCGTGACTGGCGTCACGTTCTGCGCCGCATAACTCATGATCTGCTGACCCACCTCGGTCGAGCCGGTGAAGGCGACTTTCGCAACGCGTTTCGACGTCGCCAAGTATTCGCCAATTTCGCTTCCCGACCCATTGACGACATTAATGACACCTGGCGGCAGCAGATCCTGAATCAGTTCCATCAAAATCAGCACCGACATCGGCGTCAGTTTGGCGGGTTTCAGCACAATACAGTTACCGGCGGCCAGCGCAGGCGCCATTTTCCAACAGGCCATCAGCAGCGGGAAATTCCAGGGAATGATTTGCCCGACAACGCCGAGAGGTTCATGAAAATGGTAGGCCACGGTATCGCCGTCAATCTCACTGATCGCCCCTTCTTGTGCACGGATACAGGCCGCAAAATAGCGAAAATGGTCAATCGCCAGCGGCACATCCGCCCCGCTGGTTTCGCGTATCGGTTTGCCGTTATCCCAGGTCTCCACCCGCGCGAGTAGATCAAGATTCTGTTCCATTCGGTCGGCAATGCGGTTAAGCACCAGCGCCCGATCCTGCACCGACAGGCCACCCCATTCCGCTTTTGCCTTGTGAGCGGCATCCAGCGCGTGGTCAATATCTCGCGTTGATGAGCTGGCCACTTCACACATCGGCTGGCCCGTTACTGGCGTCAAATTAACAAAATACTGACCCGCATCAGGGGGAACCCAAGCTCCGCCGATAAAATTGTCATAGCGTTTTTTCAGGTTGAGAGAACCGACTTCGTCAGATGCGCGTCGGCCTTCAAAATTATCATGCGCCATTTCAGTCTCCTTTTCAGTTCCGAGTAAGCGGCCATGCCGCAGTGAAAAAAGAGGCAAACAGTAAGCAGTTAAATTAAGCCTATACGGGGTATGGAATTAGCGACAGGATTCGGCCAGAGAAGAAGGCAACTCTTCGAGTTGACGCACAGTTTCTTGCGAGAAAAAGTCGCATCCCTTCAGGTGCGGTGAAATAATACTTTTAATTTCCAGGGTTACTAACATGCAGGTATTTCAGGTGGAAGGGGTTCATTTACGCGCAGATGCCGCCCTTGAAGGCGCAACGCAACATTCGGTCTATCATCCTGACTCGCTGCACCAGCCGCAACCTGACTGGCTGGCGGAAGAAGTGCCCGTGGCGCTGGTCTACAACGGCATCTCGCATGTCGTCATGATGGCATCGCCGAAAGAACTGGAACTGTTCGCCCTCGGGTTTTCCTTATCTGAAGGCATTATTCAATCACCGGCGGATATCTACGGGATGGATGTACTGCCCGCCTGTAACGGTATCGAAGTACAAATTGAGCTTTCCAGCCGACGTTTTGCTGGGCTAAAAGAACGACGCCGGGCGATGGATGGCCGCACAGGCTGTGGCGTATGTGGCGTAGAACAGCTCGCGGAGATCGGCAAGCCGGTGACGCCCCTGCCCTTCACGCAGACCTTTTCCCTCAGCAAACTTGAAAACGCGCTGGTGCGGCTGCGCGATGTGCAGAAGATCGGCCAGGTGACGGGTTGTACCCATGCCGCAAGTTGGGTCGCGCCAGACGGCACGCTGTCCGGAGGGAGCGAAGACGTCGGTCGCCATGTCGCGCTGGATAAACTGCTGGGTGCGCGAGCAAAACAAGGGTGGCAGCAAGGTGCCGCGCTGGTCTCCAGCCGCGCCAGTTATGAAATGGTCCAAAAATCCGCCATGTGCGGCGTGGAAATCCTGTTTGCTGTCTCGGCGGCAACGTCACTGGCGGTTGAGGTCGCCCAACGCTGCAACCTGACGCTGGTCGGTTTTTGTCGACCAGGACACGCAACGATCTACACACATCCGCAGCGCCTGAGCGAGTAAGTGCTACCGCAGCTTGAAGTATGACGGGTATAGATTAATTTGTTTTTACATAGTGCAATAATGACATAACCGTTTGTTATCATGAGGTAAAGCAATATGACTCATGACATCAGAACGAGAATAATCATTTTCAATATCATTTAATTAACTATAATGAACGTATTGCTTACGCGGTACTAACAGTACAGTGCCGTAACATTTTTTTTACCATGGAGATGCTAAACATGAGTTATTCACTGCCATCGCTGCCTTATGCTTATGACGCACTGGAACCGCATTTCGACAAAGAGACGATGGAGATTCACCATTCCAAACACCATCAGGCTTACGTCAATAATGCTAACGCCGCGCTGGAATCTCTGCCTGAACTGGCTAAATTGTCTGCTGAAGAACTGATCGCTCAACTGGACAAAGTTCCTGCGGAAAAAAGAACGGCACTGCGTAACAACGCAGGTGGCCATGCTAACCACAGCCTGTTCTGGAAAGGCCTGAAAGTCGGCACGACGCTGACTGGCGATCTGAAAGCCGCCATCGAACGTGATTTCGGTAGCGTTGACGCGTTTAAAGAGAAATTTGAGCAAGCAGCAGCAACCCGTTTCGGTTCTGGCTGGGCGTGGCTGGTACTGAAAGATGACGGCAAACTGGCCGTTGTGTCTACTGCAAACCAAGACAGCCCGCTGATGGGTGAAGCCGTTTCTGGTGCATCTGGCTACCCAATCGTTGGTCTGGATGTATGGGAACACGCTTATTACCTGAAATTCCAAAACCGTCGCCCAGATTACGCGAAAGCATTCTGGAACGTAGTAAACTGGGACGAAGCAGCGGCTCGTTTCGCCAGCGCGAAAAAATAAAACCGTTGGATGCCTGATACCATCAGGCCTCTTCTGCGTTTGAATATAAACTGGAATAACAGTCTGTTATTCCAGTTTTTTATTATCTCTTCTTATACCCGCCATACACCAAACCGCATGCACGTTGGCGCTATTTGGTTCATCATTGACCCTCGCCTCGACAGGCCGCCGCAGGCTAGCACGTAAAGTTTCACAGTAACATGCCGATACTTACTGCGGATTTTTGTCATGTTGTTTCGCAAAGCTAAACGGGTCATTTTGCAAAATCATCTTGGCAAGCGGTAATCCGAGATGCTAGCACCGCTAAACCAGTGTGCATCAGGATAATCAATTTGAATCAATACGATATAGTGGTGGGATGTAATGGCGATGAATTTTGACAATTTAAAAGTCGGTAAAAAATTAGGATTAGGCTTTTTCCTGATACTGCTGATGACCATGGTGATTGCCGGTGCGGGCATTATGCATATTAGCTCGCTGAAAGACAGTATTGATAAAGTTAATTTAAACAACAATATCAATGATGAAATTAACCAGGCTAAATATTACCGCGCATTATACGGCACCACCTATAATCCTGACGATATAAAAAAGAACATTGAACACATTGCCAATATCAGTAAACTCGCTGAAAAGGCAAAAGAATTTCACTGGCCTGAAAGCGACGCCAAGAAAATAGCCAATATCCCTACATTAATCACCAGCTATCAGGAAAAACAGAATAATTATATTAATGCCGTGAGCAAAAAAGATGCCGTTAGAAAAAGCTGGAATATTTCAACCACGGAAAAACCCCTACAAGACCTCAACGATCAATTAAAGACGGACAACAATAGCGCGAACCTTCTGTTATTACTTTCTGATTTGAACCAAAAGTTAATCGCCGTCCGCTACCACGTTCGTGGTTTATTACTTTCTACCAATAAAGAATCCGAAGAAAAGCTGACAGATGCCATTAATGCAGCACAAACGTCACTGACTTTCCTGTATCAAAGCCTATCCGCCGAACAGCGTGATACGCTAGCTCCCGTCATGACGATAATGAATAACTACGAAGAGCAAATTCTTGCCTATATGCCAGCCTATCAGGAAGAAATGGCACAGGCTGTACAAATGAGGGGCGTCGCCGACCAGTTGAACAACGTGGTTAAATCTCTGCTTAGCGATCAATTGGCAGATTCACAGGCAGATATCCACGATGCTACGTTGCAGATGAGCATCACCGCGCTGATTACGCTGCTACTTGGTCTGCTGATTTCTTGGTTCATTTCACGCCAGATCACCACGCCGCTGGGCAACACCTTGAACATGGCTGAAAAAATCGCGACAGGCGATCTCACCATGTCCATCAACACGACACGTAAAGACGAGCTGGGTCAGTTGATGAGTGCGATGTCGAAAATGAATGACAACCTGCACAATATGATCGACGACATTCGCGTCGGCGTCAGCCAGATTTCTAACGCCTCCAGTGAGATCGTCGCGGGCAATACGGATCTGTCATCACGTACCGAGCAACAGGCCGCCGCCGTTGAGCAAACCGCCGCCAGCATGGAACAGCTCACCGCGACAGTTAAGCAAAACGCCGATAATGCGCACCACGCCAACAAGCTGGCAATCAGCGCTTCCCAAACGGCCAAACAGGGTGGCGAGCAGGTGAATAACGTGGTGCAAACCATGAACGCGATTGAAAACAGCTCTAAACGTATCGCGGAAATCACGTCCGTCATTAACAGCATCGCCTTCCAGACCAACATTCTGGCATTGAACGCCGCAGTGGAAGCCGCGCGCGCCGGTGAGCAAGGCCGCGGCTTTGCGGTGGTTGCCAGCGAAGTTCGCAATTTGGCACAGCGTAGCTCTCAGGCCGCGAAGGAAATCGAAGGCCTGATCTCTGAATCGGTTAATCAGGTATCACACGGTGCGACGCTGGTCGGCAATGCGGGCAAAACGATGAACGACATCGTCACCTCGATCACGCAGGTGCATGACATCATGGGTGAAATTGCCACCGCATCAGATGAGCAAAGCCGGGGCATCAGCCAAGTTAGCCAGGCGATTGTTGAGATGGACAGTACCACGCAGCAGAACGCCGCGCTGGTTGAACAATCCTCTGCCGCCGCCGACTCGCTGGAAGAGCAAGCGCGACTGCTGAAGCAAGCGGTTTCCGTCTTCCGTCTGGCAAACACGCAGCACGATGAGACGCCCGCCAGTATCGCGTTTGCCAACCCAGCGCATCGCCTGCACGCGCCGCGCTAATACCAAAGCAGCCACGAACCAGAAACGACAAAGCCCCTGTTAAACAGGGGCTTCATCAACAAATCCATCACGCCAACACGTACATCATCAGCGTCTGTCGGCGCAGAGAAACAAACCTCAGAACGGTTTCGGTGCGTAGCCCGTCATCTCTGTTAAGCCCATTTCGCGCCCCAGTGCCGTCATCGGATGTACCACTACCAAACCGCGCACGCTTTTCTTCAACGTTCCCATATCAGCCTGCTCTTTTTTCGTAATCGCACGGCTGAAAGGCAGCTTCGCCAGTCTCTGCGCTTCTTTGCTGAGTTTCTGTTCTCTCACGTTACGCAGGCGCTCAATTTCGGCCGTTAGCTTCTCACGCGCTTCCATATTGAGGGCGATAGCCTCGGCATCACCTTGTGCCAGCAGCGTGGCCTGCTTACGCGTCAGCTTATCCAATTGGTCGCTAAGGCGTTTAATCTCTGCTTTTTCCTGCTCTTTCATAAAAGATAACCTGTATAACGGGAGAATAATGCGGAGCACAGCATACACGAAACGCCGGATTGACGCAGTGACGTGATAGTGTGGAATTGGGTTAAAACGCTTTTTTCAGGCTAATTTGCGCAATCAGCGTGGTCAGAGATAACACCAGTGTGGAACGCACCATCTGCTGATAACGTTGCTGCTGCATGTTCACCAGAAGTGGATCGGCAGCGTCGGCTCCCTGCGGCAAAGTGGGTTCTGCGGGCAGCGCCGTAACGCAATGCAGTTCGCCGATAGGTCCCAGAATTTCATCGTCAGTAAAACGGTAATGCCCACCGTCATGCGTCAACTCTTCACCCAGCGCCATTAGCAATTCCGCATCTTCGTACTCTTTACGGCTGATCATCCCCAGGCCATAAATCAGTTTCAGCCGCACGGAAAGGTCGCCCAGCGGACCCGTTCCCGTCATCAAGGGTTCAACGGCATATTTCACCGCATAGTCATCTTTACGGAACACTTGCAACATCAGGATACTGACCGCTTCAGCCAACAATTCAACGGCACAAAGCATAAAATCGCGCACGGTTTTCCCTGAGTTCAGCGCTTCCAGAACCCGGTTTTCAAACGCCTGTGTTTCTTCCATCGTCACTTCTCGACCCTTTAACCCCGCACACCGCATCCCCGATCTCGGCAGCATGCTTACCGGCAGGTGTGGCGACATCCCATCCCCGACGTCGCCTATACCTTTTACACCGTGTCGAAAAGACCGGTGACGAAGCGCGCCGATTACTGCATGGCGTTATACACATTCACTGCTTGCGCGACAACCTCACTGTCAGCATCCAGGCCAGAAATCTGTGCCAGCGCCGCCTGCGGCCCCTGTGCGCGGAGCAATCCGGCCAGTTCAAGCGCCTGCGGATCCTGTTCGCTGCGATAATGCATCGCGGCGGCAATACCGGTAATCAGGTTGTCATGCGGCAAATGGTACTCCAGCGTTCCCAGCAGCGGCTTGATCAGACGGTCGCCCGCGCTCAATTTACGCAGCGGCTGGCGGCCAACGCGCTCCACATCATCATGCAGATGGGGGTTTTCAAAGCGGCTAAGAATTTTATTGATATAGGCGGCGTGCTTATCCACATCAAAACCATAGCGCTTGATGAGCACCGCGCCACTCTCTTCCATTGCGCCTTTGACGACAACTCTGACTTTCGGGTCAAGAATCGCGTCGCGAATCGTTTGGTGCCGCGCCTGCTGGCCGAGGTAGGCCGTAATCGCATGACCCGTATTCAGTGTGAAGAGCTTACGCTCGACAAATGCCATCAGGTTGTCGGTCAGTTCCATACCAGGAATCGCTGGCGGCTCACCGCAGAACTGGGTTTTATCAACGATCCATTCGCTAAAGGTTTCTACCGTCACTGCCAGTACATCATCACTACCCGCTTCGGAGGGGGGAACGATGCGATCCACGGCAGAATCAACAAATCCCACATGCTCGACAAGCCATTCCTGATGGCCTTCCGGCAGCAGTTTCAACACGTGCTGTTTTAACTGGCTGGTGCCGCGCACCATATTTTCACAGGCAATAATGTTCAACGGCCGGGAATTGCCGTCGTTATGACGCTTAACCAGCCCCTGAGCGATAGTTCCGGCGATTTTTTCCAGAATCTGCGGCCCCACCGCGGTCGTTACCAGGTCGGCCACGGCAATCAGCGCGACGGCATCCTGACTGCCGCTGTGAACAGCGCTCACGTTGCTCACGGTATCAAGGCGTGTATTATCCCCAACAATCCGCACCGTATAGCTTTTACGGCTGTTCAGGGCATCCAACAGCGGCTGATTGACGTCAGCGAATGTCAGTTCGACGTTGGCATCCGCCAACAATTTCCCAATAAATCCACGGCCAATATTACCCGCGCCAAAATGTAATGCTTTCATGAGACATAACCTTAAAAAAACATAAAAAGAGGCCGCCCGAAGGCGGCACTAGCCACATCAATTAGGCACTCTTTTTACCGGAGAGTAAGTCGAGCACTTCCTGAACATCCTGCGTATGCGCCAGACGTTCAATGACAGCGTCATCATCCAGTGCGTTGGTCAGGCTGGTGATAACCTGAATGTGTTCGTTGTTACGGGCAGCGATACCGATAACCAGACGTGCAACTTCATCTTCTTCATCGCCAAAGCGTACCCCTTCAGGGTATTGGCAGAAAACCACGCCCGTTTTCAGCACGCGATCTTTCGCTTCAATTGTACCGTGCGGCACGGCGATCGATTCACCCAGATAGGTAGAGGTCAGCTTTTCGCGTTCCAGCATCGCTTCAACATACTCAGGCTCGACATAGCCGCCTTTCACCAGTTGCTCACCGGCGAAACGAATTGCCTGCTCTTTGTGTGTCGCATGCTGATTCAGGAACACATTGCCCGCACTCAGTTGGAACAAGTTCGTCTGCGTATCGGCTACAGCGGGTGCTGCCGTTGCGACGGTTTCAGGCTTCGCGGCACCCTGCGCAGCGACCAGACGCGCCGCCAGATCGCTATACAGACCGCTATCAAGGAAGTTGGTCAGCGAAATGTGCTGTGCCTGCGGTGCATGACGCATCGCGCGCTCGGTCAGATCACGGTGCGTAATCACCAAATCAACATCGTCCGGCAGGCTATTGATCGCGCTGTTAGTCACCGAAATGTTGGTCAGCCCGGCATCCTGCACTTTCTTACGCAGCACGCCAGCACCCATCGCGCTGGAACCCATACCGGCGTCACAGGCCACGATGATTTTACGCACGGTGCTCATATCGCCGCTGACCCCAGCGCTCGTCGCCGTACCTTTCGCGGACGCTTTCATTTCCTGTACGCGGCGCGTTGCATCGCTCAGGTCTTCTTCTTTTTGCTTGGTGCTTTTCAGCAGAATCGCCGACACGATGAAGGACACCGCGAAAGCTGCCGCAATCGCCACGAGGTTAGCGAAGTAAGCGCCTTTTGGCGTCATCGCCAGCACTGCCAGAATGGAACCCGGAGACGCAGGAGAAACCAAACCGCCGCCCAGCACGCTCAGCGTAAACACGCCGGTCATCCCGCCCAGAATCACCGCGATAATCAGACGCGGATTCATCAGCACATACGGGAAGTAGATTTCGTGAATCCCGCCCAGGAAGTGGATAATCGCCGCACCCGGCGCTGACTCTTTCGCGTTACCACGACCGAAGAACATATACGCCATCAACACACCCATACCTGGGCCTGGGTTCGCTTCGATCAGGAAGAAAATAGATTTGCCGGTTTCCGTCGCCTGCTGAATGCCCAGCGGTGAAAAGATACCGTGGTTAATCGCGTTGTTCAGGAACAGAATTTTCGCGGGTTCAACGAAGATGGACGTAAACGGCAGCAGGTTGTTCTGTACCATCAGGTTAACGCCGGAAGCCAGCACCTGAGAGAAGACTTCAACCAGCGGACCAATTGCCAAAAATGACAGAATTGCCAACAACATACCGATAATACCGGCAGAGAAGTTGTTGACCAGCATTTCAAAGCCGCTCTTGATTTTACCGTCGACCATACGGTCAAAACGTTTGATCGCCCAGCCACCCAACGGGCCGACGATCATCGCGCCGAGGAACATCGGGATATCGGTCCCGACGATCACACCCATCGTCGTAATCGCACCCACCACGCCGCCACGCTCACCGAATACCAGACGTCCGCCGGTATAACCAATCAGCAATGGCAGCAAATAGGTAATCATCGGACCGACGAGCTTCGCCAATGTTGCATTGGGGAACCAGCCAGTAGGGATGAACAGCGCGGTAATAATACCCCAGGCGATAAAAGCGCCAATATTGGGCATGACCATATTACTGAGGAAGCGACCAAAGTTTTGCACTTTGATCTTAATATCTGGTGAAAGCATAAAAACACACCCCTATTGAAACGCGCTGACAATAAGAGCGCGTGGTAATTATCGTGAGACGGCGTGGCAATATGTGTTAGTTGCAGCGATGGTTAGCAACAACGACCGACAGCCTTATTTTTACCGAGATATCAGCAGTGACCAAAACCTCGACTGTTATAGGCCTATCGGTTATCAAAACACCGATTGCTTCCGTCAGTATTACTGTATGCAGCGCGGACTCTAACACGCTGTTTTCATACCGCAACTCCATGGCAGAAACGTGACAAAAATCACACAACTACCCCACATCAACGACACAAATAGGTGATTTACTTCACAAAAAACCGTTAAAAATGAAAAACAAAACCGATTCCTAGACCAACACAGCCTTCCATGTGTGATTTACATCACACTTTAACGACATGAGTTTGTTTTATTTATGTGATATCAATCACAATTTATTTTTACTCTCTCACCTGCTCTCGCCCCCTTATCCAGAATACCTATCCGTAATAGCGCATCGCTGGATGTATGAGAAAACGACGCAGTTAGGGATAATTCACGCCACTTACCCCTCTGAGCGCATTCATTAAATTCTGCTGTTGCATGGGTAACGCCACCACCATGCCGTTATATTGCGCCACCTGCTGCGGCGTACGGAATTGCACAGACGCACCATTGAACACGGCCTGATCGCCCTGAGCATGAAGGAAATCGCCGATCTGAGTCAGACTCTGTGCAAAAGCAATCGCATTCGGAATGGCGGGCAACAGCACGTTAGTTGGCTGTATTACCGTGCGTGCATACAGCCGCTCATAGGGTATCTGTACCTCTTCAGGCTGTTTTAGCGTCCGGTGGGCATTGTCCGCCTGTACTTTCGCCGCCTGCACATGCTGGCTCAGCAGGTTCATTGCCCCGATAGATTGCCGCAGGCCATCGCGCTGTGTCAGATAGTCTTTAGGAACACGAATACGGGAAATTTGCCCCAGCATCGGCGTCAGACTGCCGGATACGGCTTGATTAAACTGCTGAGAAAAGGTGGTTAAAATCGCGTAATCATTGGCAAAATGGCCAAAAGTCTTCTTTTGCTCTTCCGTCAATGTCGGCAATGTTCCATCCTGCTGCGACTGTGCACTTTGCAGAAACGCAATGAATGCCTTCCGCTGCTCCGCCTCGCTGTCACCACAGGCAGCCAACTGCAATGCCGCCAGAATAACCAGAACCGGCAGCAGCCAGCGTGAACGGTACATCATCAGCCTTCTCATTCCCTACTCCTGTTATGTTCACTGCCCCGCCAGTCACGTCCTCTTCAAACAGAAACACGCTGACATTGGATTTTCCATGACAAGATTTTCTACGACATAAGCATAGTCGAATCAGGCTGGCTGTGCAGGAAAAGGCCAGATCTGCCAACGAATAGCCATTGTTTAAGTATCGAAATACACGGGGCGATCACAGGGGTGAGGCGGGACGTTTTACAGCGCGGAAAAAATAACCCCCGAACAGGAGAACCTACTCGGGGGTTGGGATGACATAACGCTATTGTCGTTATTGCAGCACGGAGATATCCGCAACCTGCAAGAACAGCTCGCGCAGTTGGCTCAGCAGCGTCAGGCGGTTTACACGCACCTGCTCATCTTCCGCCATGACCATCACCTGATCGAAGAATGCATCGACAGGTTCACGCAGTGAGGCCAGCTCAACCAGCGCTTCCTGATAGCGGCCTTCAGCGAACAGTGGCGTCAGCTTGTCGCGCAGCACGACAAGGTGCGTTGCCAGCGTAATTTCAGCGGCGTCTTTCAATACGGCGGCATTAACGCTTTCGTTCAGCGTGTCAGTAGATTTCGCCAGAATGTTCGAAACACGCTTGTTAGCCGCAGCCAGCGCGGCGGCTTGCTCCAGCGTACGGAAGTGGCTGACGGCTTTCACGCGGGCATCGAAATCCGCCGGACGAGTTGGACGACGCGCCAATACCGCTTGAATGGTATCCACGCTGTGGCCTTCTTCCTGATACCAGGCGCGGAAACGACCGAGCATAAACTCAATCACATCATCCACAACGTTAGCGTTAGTCAGCTTGGCGCCATACAAACGTACCGCTTCTTCGGCCATTGTCTGCAAATCCAGCGGCAGACGTTTTTCGACAATGATACGCAGCACACCGAGAGCGGCACGACGCAGCGCAAACGGGTCTTTGTCGCCTTTCGGGTGTTGGCCAATACCAAAAATCCCTGCCAGCGTATCCATCTTGTCGGCAATCGCCAGCGCACAAGCCACCGCAGAAGATGGCAGTTCGTCCCCCGCAAAGCGTGGCTGATACTGCTCATTCAGCGCAACGGCAACATCTTCCGCTTCACCATCATGACGCGCATAGTGCATTCCCATCACGCCCTGCGTGTCAGTGAATTCAAACACCATGTTGGTCATCAGGTCACATTTAGACAGCAGACCAGCTCGCGTCGCGTGATTCACATCAGCACCAATCTGACCAGCCACCCAGCCTGCCAGTGCCTGAATGCGGTCGGTTTTGTCGCGCAGCGTACCCAACTGCTGCTGGAACAAAACGGTTTCCAGACGCGGCAGGTGATCTTCCAAACGCTTCTTACGGTCGGTATTGAAGAAGAACTCGGCATCGGCCAGACGCGGGCGCACCACTTTTTCGTTACCGGAAATAATCTGCTGTGGATCTTTGGATTCAATGTTGGCAACAAAGATGAAATTCGGCAGCAGATTGCCGCTGTTGTCGTAAACTGGGAAATACTTCTGGTCACCTTTCATGGTGTAAACCAGCGCTTCGGACGGCACAGCGAGGAATTTTTCTTCAAATTTCGCAGTCAGTACCACTGGCCATTCCACCAACGAGGTGACTTCTTCCAGCAGGCTGTCGCTCAGATCGGCATTACCACCAATCTTGCGTGCGGCCTCTTCGGCATCGGCTTTGATTTTCGCTTTACGCGCATCGTAGTCGGCGACGACTTTACCGCGCTCCAGCAGAATCTGCGGATACTGCTCGGCAGTATCGATCGTAAATTCCGCTTCACCCATAAAACGGTGGCCGCGAAGGGTACGAGCAGAGTCAATACCCAATACCTGGCCGGGGATCAGTTCTTCACCCAGCAGCATGGTTACGGTGTGTACCGGACGCACAAACTGCGTTTCTTTGTCGCTCCAGCGCATCAATTTTGGAATTGGCAGCTTCGCTAATGCCGTGCTTACCATGCCAGCCAGCAGCGCCTGTGCCTGCTCGCCTTTCGCGTGGGCGCGATACAGCAGCCACTCACCTTTATCGGTCGTCAAACGCTCAGCCTGCTCAACAGTGATGCCACAACCACGCGCCCAACCCTCTGCCGCTTTGGTTGGTTTACCTTCAGCATCAAACGCTTGGGCTATCGCCGGGCCGCGTTTTTCTACTTCACGATCGGGCTGAGAAGCGCTTAAGCGTGCCACTTTCAGCGCCAGACGACGCGGCGCAGCAAACCAGCTCACCTCACCATGCGCCAGATTGGCGGCATCTAGCTCCGCCGTGAAATTAGCGGCAAAGGATTCTGCCAGATTACGGAGAGCCTTCGGCGGCAGCTCTTCCGTGCCAATTTCCACCAGAAAAGTCTTGTCAGTCATGGCTGCCTCTTAGCTCTCTTTCTTATTGCACATCGGGAAACCCAGTGCCTCACGCGAGGCATAGTAGGCTTCCGCAACCGCTTTGGTCAGGGTACGAATACGCAGAATGTAGCGCTGGCGTTCAGTCACCGAGATCGCTTTACGCGCGTCCAGCAGGTTAAAGCTGTGCGCCGCTTTCAGAATGCGTTCGTAAGCCGGTAAAGGCAGCGGTTTTTCCAGCGCCAGCAGGTGCTGCGCTTCTTTCTCGTATTGCTCGAAACAGCTGAACAGGAAATCGACATCAGCGTGTTCAAAGTTATAGGTCGACTGCTCGACTTCGTTTTGATGGAACACGTCACCGTAGGTGGTTTTACCTAACGGGCCATCGCTCCAGACCAGATCGTAAACACTATCAACGCCTTGGATGTACATCGCCAGACGTTCAAGACCATAGGTGATCTCACCCGTCACCGGTTTACATTCCAAACCGCCAACCTGCTGGAAGTAGGTAAACTGCGTGACTTCCATACCGTTCAGCCAGACTTCCCAGCCCAAACCCCAGGCACCCAGCGTCGGGTTTTCCCAGTTGTCTTCCACGAAGCGGATATCGTGAATGGTCGGATCCATACCCAGCTCTTTCAGAGAACCGAGGTACAGCTCCTGAATATTGTCCGGTGATGGCTTAATGACGACCTGAAACTGGTAATAGTGCTGTAAGCGGTTCGGGTTTTCGCCGTAGCGCCCATCGGTCGGACGACGAGAAGGCTGCACATAAGCAGCGGCCATGGGCTCCGGCCCCAGTGCCCGCAGGCAAGTCATAGGATGTGAGGTGCCTGCGCCGACTTCCATGTCCAATGGTTGAACAATGGTGCAGCCCTGGCGAGCCCAGTAATCCTGTAATGTCAGGATCAGGCCCTGGAAGGTCTTGGTATCAAACTTTTGCATGTTGGATTCGCGCGCGATACAAGTGGATTTATAAGGAATGCGCCAGTATACCCTCTGACCGCCAGATATACAGCCAGAATGCGGTAACAAGTGCAAATCCCCGTCATCATCTTTCAAATTTCAGGATCAGCCGGAAAAAACGGTCTGCAACATCTTCAGGCTCAGCAGCAACAGCAGCGCCGCAAAAGCTTTTTTCAACGTCGCGACAGGCAGACGATGCGCCAGACGCGCCCCGACAGGTGCGGTGAAAAAACTGACGGCGGAAATCAGGAAAACGGCAGGCAGAGAAACATAGCCGATGCTGTAGTCGGGCAGCCCCGTCGCTGACCAACCATTAATCATGTAACCCAGCGCACCGGAAAGCGCGATCGGTAACCCAACCGCCGCGGATGTACCAATCGCCTGCTGAATACGGACGTTGCACCACGTCAGGAACGGCACCGTGAGCGACCCGCCGCCGATCGCCACCAGCGCCGAAATGCTGCCAATCACCAATCCCGCCAGCGAAACGCCAGCTGTTCCGGGCAACTGACGCTGCGGTTTTGGCTTGATATTCAGCACCATTTGCAACGAAACGTAAGCCATAAAGCAGGAGAAAAAGATCGCCAACGCCCGCGTCGGCAATAGCGTCGCCAGCCAGGTGGCCGCGAATGTCCCAATCAGGATAGCGGGCGTAATCCGCATCACCACAGGCCATAGCACCGCCTGATGTTGATGGTGCGTGCGCAAGCTGGAAATCGCCGTGACGACAATCGCCGCCATTGATGTGCCCAACGCCAAATGTACCAAATGGGTATTCTCCACCCCCTGCGCGGCAAACAGCGCCGTCAACACAGGCACCATAATACCGCCACCGCCAATGCCCAATAAGCCCGCCATAAAGCCTACCACCGCGCCTAATGCCAGATAGGCTGCAATCCACTCCACTGCCATTCCCTGTACCCCTGTCGATGCTTTTCTTATGATTGATTAAACCGCTTTGAACTAATACACAGCCCTGAGCGAATAAACAGCCCTGATCTGCTGGCAAAACATTATTCATGATTCCACGACGACTTTCCGCCTCATCCGCACACCGCCGTTCATATCTGCGAGCATGCCCGCAAAATACTGGCTTTACATACAGTACAATCAACGCCATGATCACACCATATTGCGACAGACCACTTTACAATGAACGGCACACGCTATCAGGAGAAAGGCATGCAACGCTGCGGCTGGGTTACACAAGACACCTTATATCAGGAGTACCACGATAACGAGTGGGGAAAACCCTGCACCGACAGCCAGAAGCTGTTTGAGTTACTGTGTCTGGAAGGCCAGCAGGCAGGGCTTTCCTGGATCACGGTGCTGAAAAAACGCGAACACTATCGCCGTTGCTTCCATCAGTTTAACCCTGAGCGAGTGGCGCAAATGACGCAGGATGACGTAGATCGGCTGGTGCAAGATAGCGGCATTATCCGTCATCGCGGCAAAATCGAGGCGATTATTAGCAACGCAAAAGCGTGGGTGGCGATGGAAAGTCAGGGAGAGCGCTTCTCGCACTTTATTTGGTCCTTTGTCGAACACCAGCCGCGTCTCAATCACCCCGTTTCACTTGCAGAAGTCCCCGCCAAAACGGATGTTTCAGACGCCATGTCCAAAGCCCTGAAGAAACGCGGCTTCAAATTTATCGGCTCGACTATCTGCTATGCCTTCATGCAAGCAGGTGGATTGGTCAATGACCATGTCACCGACTGTTTTTGTCATCAGGAAAGCGCGTCATGATCCGCCCTTACTGCGCCCGCGATCTCGAACCGCTGATGCCGCACGTTCAGGCGCAGTTCACCTTGCTCACCCTAGAAGGGTATCAGCAGAATACGCGCGCCTGCCAGTTCTACCATAAGCAGGGATTTGTCGTCGTTGAGGAAAACGTCAATCAGGATACGCAGGCCACGGCACTGATCATGCAATGGGCAAACGAGGGAGCAGCTCATGCCACTCCCCCTGGTTCAGTCGATCACCGCTGAATCATCGACTCAGCGGAATATCAGAACGTTGTCCAGTTATCGCTGCCGTTATCCCGCGATGCGAGCGTCGGAAGACGAGCCGTCGGCTTATTACCCGAGTTACCGTTACCGCTACCCGAACCTTGCAGTCTTGACAAACCAGCAACATCCGCATCAGATATGTGGAAAACCGACATCAGTTTTGCCAGCGTCGAGGCCTGTTCCTGCAACGAGTTCGCCGCGACGGAGGATTCGCTCACCATGGCGGCATTCTGCTGAATAGTGGTATCCATTTCAGCCACTGCACTGCCGATTTGCGCAATCCCACGGCTTTGTTCATCCGATGCCGAAGAGATCTCCCCCATGATGTCATTCACACGGCT
Source organism: Pectobacterium sp. CFBP8739 (assembly GCF_013449375.1). Classification (GTDB taxonomy): domain Bacteria; phylum Pseudomonadota; class Gammaproteobacteria; order Enterobacterales; family Enterobacteriaceae; genus Pectobacterium. The sequence goes on from NZ_JACDRR010000009.1 coordinate 65,658, forward strand.
GACGGAAGCCACAATGTCATCCATCGTCGTTCCCGCCCGAGAAACCAGTTCCGTCCCGGCATCGACGCGGGAAACCGATTCTGAGATCAGGCTTTCGATCTCTTTTGCCGCCTGTGAACTACGCTGCGCAAGGCTACGAACTTCACTGGCTACCACGGCAAATCCCCGCCCTTGCTCACCGGCACGCGCCGCTTCCACCGCGGCATTCAATGCCAAAATATTGGTCTGGAAAGCGATGCTATTAATCACCGTCGTGATATCAGAGATCTTCTTCGAACTCCCTGAGATATCGCTCATGGTGTTAATTACACGGTTAATAATCTCTCCACCGCGATTGGCGTTGGTTGAAGCTTCTCCGGCAATCTGGCTAGCATGTCGGGCATTATCGGCGTTATTTTTCACCGTAGCCGTTAACTCTTCCATGCTGGCTGCGGTTTCTACAATCGCCGCCGATTGCTGCTCGGTACGCGATGACAAATCATTGTTGCCCGCGGCGATGTCAGAAGAAGCACTTTCAACACTGTACACACTTTGACGAATATCGGTCATTAAATGGCGTAATTTCTCCGTCATCACCATCATCGCCGTCGTGAGTTGCCCCAGTTCATCATGCCGTTCTACCGTGACATTGGCGGACAGATCGCCGCCCGCAATGCGTTCCGCCAGCTTCAGGTTGGTGATAATGGGTCGGGTAATTTGTCGGGTGACAGACCAGGCGACCAATAAACCGAATACGATGGCAATCGCTCCGAGAATCAGCGTTTGCAGTACAGAGCTATTGATAATGTCATCATTCTTCGTGCCGAGCTTTTGCAGAATACTGCCGATATCGCTCGTCATTCTGTCTCCGGTTGCCCGAAATTTAACATCTATCGCCTTTAACTGACCCTGCTGTGTGTAATATTGCTCTGCCTTTTGATGGTAATTTTCAAAAGCTTGCCAAAAAGAATCAACGCTACGACGGCGGTCGCCACTGACCGACGACGCCAGCGCATCGTAGGATGCCTTCGAGGCAGCATAGACCTGTTTCTGTGCATTAAACGCGGCTTCGCTGTTCTCTTTTTGTAAGATATAAGTGCTGTTGACTAGCTTCATGAACAGTAGTGAGAAGGCTTCCTTCTGCATAGATAACGCGGTTTCATCCGTATTAACGGTGAAATTGGTCATAAATGCGGTTAGTGCATCGGAGGCATTCAACTGGTTGATTTGCTTTGCCGTATTGATCACTGCGTTGGCGGCAGCTTTCAGGGTATTCAGATCGGCATCATAATCGACAAAATCCTGATCAAGTTTTTTAAAATCGGCAAGATACCCTTCTTCCCACGAGAGGGCTTTGGCTTTTTCTTTCTGCTGGTTTGCCTGATTAATATAGGTACTCAGATTCTTGATATTGTCATCCGCAAAGGTGAAGGAATACTTTACCCTCGCCATTTTTGACTGATCAAGATAATGGTTCATTTCATTCAGCATTGTCGTTTTAACATACAGATCATGAATGATGAAAAACCGTATCGCACCAACGCCAGACGCGATCATCACCAGCAACAGAACAATACCGAAACCGCCATACAGCTTATGAGACACCTTGAGGTTACTCATAATCCTAGTAAAAAAATGCATTTCCGCCCCCATTAACAAACCGTGTATAAAACATGATCCTGTCTAAAAAAACACCACATCTAAAGCATCCCCGTAAAGAGGGTTATCGGTTTTTAGCGGTAATGCTTTACCCGAAAATGAGTGATAATAATCACAAAGGAAATATATTAATCAAGGCATAAAAACTCACGCTAAGCGCTTGTATGCGATCGTTCATCCTATTCATCGTGCAAATCCCCCATTAATCGCGGTTAACCTTGGGCAGATGCGGGGGCGGTATCGCTTGCAGTCTCCCGCCAGCTACGCGATTATTCGATGAGCTATTTCTACGTTAACTTACTTAATCTGCTGGAGTTTGTGATGAAACCTAGCGTTATCCTGTATAAAAAAATTGCTGACGACCTACGTGTTCGTCTAGACCAACACTTCACCGTCACTGAACTTGACGCCTTTCCCTCCCTCGACCATCCTGCTCTGGCAACGGCCGAAGGCATCATCGGTTCCGGTGGTAACGTCGATAAAGACTTCCTGCAACACGCTCCACGTTTACGTGCGGCGTCCACCATTTCTGTCGGTTACGACAACTTTGACGTCGACGCACTGAATGAAAAAGGGGTGATTCTCATGCATACCCCAACCGTGCTGACGGAAACCGTGGCAGATACCGTTCTGGCGCTAATGCTCGCCAGCGCGCGTCGGGTCGTGGAAGTGGCCGAACGCGTTAAAGCAGGCGAATGGAAAGGTGGCGTTGACAGCGACTGGTTTGGCACTGACGTTCACCATAAGACCATCGGCATTCTGGGGATGGGCCGCATCGGTCTGGCCGTCGCACAACGCGCTCACTTTGGTTTCAGCATGCCGGTGCTGTACAACGCACGCCGCCATCATGCCGAAGCAGAACAGCGCTTTAATGCCCGTCACTGCGATCTCGATACGCTCTTGGCCGAGTCTGATTTCCTCTGTATCACGCTGCCGCTCACGGCGGAAACGCATCATCTGATTGGGCGCGAGCAGCTGGCAAAAATGAAACCCAGCGCCATTTTGATTAATATCGGTCGTGGTGCCGTCGTAGATGAAGACGCGCTGACGGAAGCCTTGGTGAAAGGAACCATTCAGGGCGCAGGCTTGGACGTGTTTGTCAAAGAACCGCTGCCCGTCGATTCCCCGCTGCTGGATTTACCTAACGTTGTGGCGCTGCCGCATATCGGTTCCGCCACGCACGAAACACGTTATGGCATGGCTGCCTGCGCCGTTGACAATCTGATTGCCGCCCTGAGCGGTCAGGTAAAAGAAAACTGCGTGAATCCGCAGGTTTTGAAGTAGCCCTCAGTCAATCATCGGCGGTGATTTAGGCATCGGGCAAAGTCCGCGCTGGCAGCCGATTATCGATTTCTCGGCACGCCTTTCCGCCACGCCCGCACAGGTCAACGCCAACGACCTGAAGCAGTTGCAAGAGCAAGGGTTAGATACGCTGGAGATTGTCGATGTGGTGCAGTCGGCCGCCTTCTTCTCATGAGCCAACCGACTGATGCTCACGCTGGGCGAACCGTTCTGGCCGGAGCATTAATATTCAAGCGGTCTGTTTACTAAGATAGTGAAACAGACCGCACTACCGCCGAGAAAGCGCCAGGCGCGCAGCGAAGGCCAGAAAGACAACGCCCGTCGTTCGGTCCATCCATTTCACGACCGAGCCTCGACGCAGAAAACGCGACAGCGGGCGCGTCGCAGCAATAAGCGCACATGACCACAGGGTACAGAGAAAGACATGAATAAGAACAAGCAGATAAGTCCATAGCACAACAGAATGGCCTGCGGGAATAAACTGCGGCAAGAATGAAACGTAAAACACACCAATTTTCGGATTGAGCACATTCCCCAGCATACCACGGAGAAACCAGTTTTGGTGCTTCGATGCGTCTTCCGACGCCCCCATCACCAATTCGTTCCTCGGTTTTAGAACCATTTGCAATCCCAGCCAGCAGAGATACGCCGCACCACACCATTTCAGGATGTTATAGGCCATCTCCGATGCGGCAATCAGCGTACCCAAACTAAACGCCACCATCGCCCCCCAAGTCAAGCAACCTGCTTGAACACCAAACGCGGCATGAAGGGCTTTCTTACTCCCTTCAACGGCTGCGGTGCGTAAAACTAATGCGGTATCTAGGCCCGGCGTCAGGGTCAACAGCGCCGCAGCGAATGTAAAAGCCATCAGCGATTCGGTCAGGGTCACGGTAATCATTACTCCAACAGGGAATACAAACGCCCTCTTTGGCGTTCCATGGGAACAACACAAAATTGAGAGTGATATTCAGGTGAAATCAATCTTACTGAACGACTACGGTAGCATGCGATGGAATCTTGCCATATCCAATAACGCCTTTTCAGCCATATCAAATAATGATAAATCAACAACGGCATCAGATACGGCAATCAGCGTGTAGGGAGAAGTCACGGGCATGCTGATGAGGAGATAACAGAGAAATAAGCACAGGAGGGGATTACCCTCCTGACGTTTTCTTTTAGCGATGGGACCAGTACGCCATAAAGTTGATCGTCTCTTTATCGAGGTGGCGTTCGTCGAGCAGATAACGACGCAACCGTTTGATGGCAGAAGACTCGCCTGCCGCCCAGGCGTAAAACGGACAATGCGCCGTTGCCCGCTCCCACAGTAATTCGTCTTCCGGCGTTTCCTGTGCGATTTCATCACTGTTGGTACAAGCGCTGGCGGGAAGCGTCACGTCCTGTTGCACCGCAGCCAGCAGGCGTTCACCCCATACGGCGCTACCCGTTTCCTCCCGTGGCAGCCAGTGAATCTGGGCAAACGGGAAATTGCCCGAGGTCACGCAGTCAGCCGATTTCGGCACTTCAAAAAAAGCCTGCACCGACGGCGGAGAAGGTTGACTCGCTAACTGTTCGAGAATCCCCATGGCCGCTGGCAGCGCCGTTTCATCCGCAATCAGCAGCACCTGCTCAACGCCCTCGTGTGGTGCCCACTCATAGCCGCCGCTATCGCCATCCGCTTCCGCATTGGGCGCGACAATCTGTAGCGTATCGCCCGGCTTAGCATGATTCGCCCAGCTTGAGGCCGGCCCAGTATCACCATGCAGCACAAAATCGATCGCCGCCTGCTGTGATTCACGTGAGACGGAGCGCAGCGTATAGGTACGTAAAATCGGGCGACGCTCGCGCGGTAGCGCCAGATAGTCCTGATACCAAGTATCGCTCACGGCCATCGGCGTCAGTTCCCCGCTTTCACTGGCGAACAGCAGCTTGATGCGCTGATCCGGCGCATCCCGTTTCATCTGGCGCACTTCCGACCCAGTGAACACACAGCGAACTAATGAAGGGGAGAGTAACGTCTTACTCTCTAAGCGTAAGTTGAACAACCGATAAGCTGAAGACGTTGTACGGGTAGCTAAAGACATAGTGAGAAAACCAGTATGTTTTGTAAGGGAAAAGTCATTAATCGGGATAAAACCCATTCACCGCAACTTACCATAAACAAAACACTAACGATAATCATTATCACCATTCGGATAGATGATTATTCGGCATGCTGTCGTAATGCCCCGCCAGGAGCCCAGTTAGGACGCCATCCATTCCTCAAAAGCCATTTTCCATTCTGGATGCCAACGGGATAGCGCAGGGCGATTGTTGAGAATATCCTGAGAAGCCCAGGCAATACGTTTTTTATCCATCGCCGTTGTAACTTCATTATCTGGGCAAATGATATAAAAATCCCCCTGACGAAAATGCTCGATAAAATAATCGATGACCTGATTCGCACTCCAGGCAGCAGAGGGTTGAGAGTCTGTGGTTTCATCCATGCCAGGGAAATTCATCGGCGTCCATGTATATCCCGGCACCAGCAAGTGAGCCGTCACTTTTCCACCGACATGATTACGCAGTTCATGCGCTAGTTGTTCAGTCAGGACTTTAACTCCGGCTTTAGCAACGCTGTAGGCGGCGTTACCCGGTGGGGTGGTAATACCTTCTTTTGATCCCAGGTTCACAATCGCGCTCCTTCCCTCTTGCGCCATCATGCTGGGTACGAAGAGATGCTGCATCGTGATGATAGAAAAAAGATTCGCATTGAGTTGAAGCAACCAGTCGCAAGGCTTGCCCCATGGGCTCGCCCCCTCTTTGATCGCCGCGTTATTCATCAAGAGCGCCACCTCACCGAATTGGGCAAAGGTGCGTTCCTGTAAGCGTTTTAGATCGTTTTCAACCGTAACATCACCCAGCACGCAAATAGCGTCAACGTCAGAACCAAGAGAAGTAGCCAGCGCTCTCAGCCCTTCTGCATCACGATCAAACAAGCTCAGTCGCATACCTTCAGCCGCTAAGCGGCGCGCCGCCGCTGCTCCCAAGCCTTTAGCTGCACCGGTAATCACAGCGGTACGCCCCTTTGCAATAATCGTATCGTTCATATTCATTCCTCTTTCATACAGAACAAGCCGTACTGCTTATCCTTTGTTTAAGACGATATGCGTAATCTCGGCAGGCCGGCCTAATCGAATGGGAAAACCATTCCATAAACCCGCCCCGTTACTGACGTAAAGATTCATCTCCCCCACTCGGTATAGACCAGAGATAAAACCGTTATTAGCGGGCTTGATTGCAATATCCAGCCCTCGAATCATCCCACCATGCGTATGCCCCGACAGTTGAAGACTAACGCCATGATGTGAATTAACCCGCGCATTGCCAGGCCGATGGTCAAGAAGAATAATCGTGTCACTGGGCTGAGTCCCCTCTAATGCTCGTGCGATATCCGGCCCCATTTCACCCTCTTTTATCGCGGCTTCGTCGGTCACACCCGCTAACACCAGAGACTGACCGTCTTTTTCAATACGAATATGTGTATTCAGCAAAAATGGGATGTTCAGTGACTCCCAGACACGCAACCACGACCGATAATTAAAATAGTATTCATGGTTTCCTGTAATCGCATAGACGCCATCGCGCGCGCGGAGAGCACGTAAAGGTTCCACATCGGCATAACGTTGGGAAACATGCCCATCGAACATATCCCCAGTGAGTACCATCAGGTCTGGCTGAAGTGCATTTGCCTTGTTAACAACTTGCTCAACCCACTCTCTGGGATGAAGTCGACTGGAGTGAATATCCGCGAGTTGGACGATACGAGTGCCATCAAATGCTGACGGTAAATTGGGAATAGCGATCGTTACCGTACGAACATTAGGCACTCTGATTGCCTGTATCACGCCAAAGGCCGACACACCAAGAGCCAATATCAGAAGAGGCATTACTGAGAGAAGAAAGGGGATTTGACAACGAAAAAGCAATCTGGCGAGTAATGCTGCAACATCCCGCAATAGCAAAAGGCAGGCAAAGAGCACGGCAGAAACAAATAGCCATCCTTGCGCAATCATGACAGGACGCTGCCACTCAGGAGAAAACATATTTCCGTAGACCAGACGGCTAATTAGGTGAAATTCACAAGCAAGGATAATTAAAGCAACGAAACCGATCTTGTACGCAAGAGGAAGCGTTAACCGCCGAATAAAAAAGAGTGAGACATAAAGCGCAGGTGCAAGCGTCCACAGATGAAACATACTTCTGCTCCAAAAACATAACGGTAGCCTGCATATTTTTCACTTAGTGTTAACGTCTTCAGGCTATTATTGAATAAAATTAAACTTACCATCTCATAAACCCAATAATATTTAGATTTACTTGATGCTACAGTGAATTTGCTTCAACAAATAAGGGAATGCTATGCCCGTCAGACCCACTACGCGGCTTACACGCAGCGACCTTGCCGATCTCAATGCGTTCAGAGCCGTAGAACGCGCCCGCAGCTTTACTCAAGCCGCAGTTGATTTGGGGATCACGACATCGGCACTCAGCCATTCTGTACGTAATCTGGAAACACGATTGGGTGTACGCCTACTAAATAGAACCAGTCGCACAGTTTCCCCTACTGATGCAGGAGCCGTTTTAGCCAAAAAGCTAAACATCGGTTTTGCTGAGATAAGCAGTGCGCTTGATGAAATTAACGCGCTCCGTGATCGGCCCGCTGGGCGCATTCGCCTCAACGTACTGAGTGACGGAGCAAGGCTGATTGTCGGCCCACTTCTTCCCGAATTTCTCAAGCGCTACCCAGAAGTTGAAGTGGATGTCACCGTTGACGACCGTATGGTCGACATTGTGGCAGCTGGCTTTGACGCTGGAATTCGTTATGGCGGCACAATCCCTGAAGATTTCGTTGCCATCAAATTGGGTCAGGAGCTGAAGTGGGTAGCCGTTGCCTCACCAAGCTATCTTTATCATCACCCAGAACCGATGATGCCAGAAGATCTGCTGTCACACTCGTGCATCCAAATCAGAACTGGACAGGGCGTGATTTATAAATGGGAATTTCGTAACGGAGATCGCTACCGCGAGATTGATGTCCCTGGGCAAGTCTGCGTTGGTGAAACCATTATGGGGATTGAACTGGCTCTTGCAGGCGCAGGAATAACTTATTGTCTCGAAAAACGTGTAGAAAATTATCTCCGAAGTGGCGAACTTCGCGTCGTCTTACCTGACTGGTCTCCAGTCGAGCCTGCTATGTATTTATACTACTCAGGATACCGCACCGTACCACAAGGATTACGTGAACTGATTGAAGTACTTCGGGAAGGAATGAACACGTAAAAATACCGTCAATCTGAAAATAGGCTATTTATCAGCAAGTACGTTGAGAATTATTCAATAAAACATCCAATGCCGCTAAACAATGCCACCGAATTTATCGGTTAGAGTCTCTCGGCCTTCAACTATCCCACCGCTTTACCGCCAAACTTGGCAAAGCGAAGGGGGATAGTGCCAACCAGATTCAGTTGAAAGACGATCGTTCCAGTCAGGTACCATCGCCTTTCTGCTGATTGCCAGAAATTGAGATGTTAAATGCCGAATTCAACAACCCACCCCACGCTGAATTTTAATGAACACACTGAGGGAGAGAACAAAGAGAGGATCTGTCCTCCTTACGGGCTTTTTCCTGCCATGCTTGCCCTTGGCGCTGGCGGCCTCTTTATAGGAACCGGTGAGTTTGCACCGATGAGCCTGCTTCCAGAACTGGCAGCGGGAACCGATGTATCCATCCCTGCCGCAGGTGCCTATATCAGCACTTATGCCATCGGCGTTGTCGTCGGTGCACCAGCTCTCGCGATTCTCGCCGCACGCTGGCCCCGAAAAAAACTACTGATCGCGTTATTGATCATCGCGCTATGTGGGTACGCTTTCAGCGCAATGGCGTGGGGTTATTCTTCTCTTCTTGCTGCCCGTTTTATCTCTGGTATTCCACACGGCGCCTGGTACGGCGTGGCTGCACTCGTCGCAGCCTCAATGTCGCCGCCACATAAACAAGCTCGCTATATCGGCTATGTTATGCTCGGACTGGCTGTTGCAAACGTCTTGGGTGTTCCGATTGCCACCTGGATTGGTCATGAACTTGGCTGGAGAATGTCATTCACAACGGTGGCATTAGGGATTGTCATCACCGGCCTCATGGTTGCTCTCTTTGTGCCCTTCGTCCCAGCAGATAAAGATGCCTCACCACTTAAAGAACTCAGCGCATTACGCAATCCCCAAGTGATGATGACGTTTGCTGTGGCCTCTGTCAGTTTCGCTGGCATACTTGCCGTTTATAGCTTCATCACACCAATCTTGACCGAAATAAGTGGATTCACACTCTCTGCCACTCCATGGATCCTGGCGCTTTGGGGATTCGGCATGGTGACAGGCAATATCATCGGCAGTTGGCTGGCGGATAAAGCACTCATTTCTTCACTCTATGGCATGCTGCTCTGGAATGTTGTTTTTCTTGTGTCATTCACCATATTTGCTGAATGGAAAACGGCCACGCTCACCACTTTTTTCCTACTGGGAAACGGTTGTGCGCTCGTGCCTGCGCTTCAATCCCATATGATGAATATCGCGGGTGAAGCCAGAACGCTAGCTTCATCGCTCACTCACAGCGCCTTCAATATTTCCAATGCGCTGGGCGCGGCCTTCGGCGCAATGGCAGTCGCCGCGAGTGGTTCATGGTTATCAGCGGGCTGGGTCGGGGGACTTTTCTCTTTGTTAGCCCTGATTCTCATGTATTTCTCGCTTCGCTTTGCTGGCAAGAATGATTCTGACTAAACCGGTAAGTACGGTTAAAAATGGAAAGTGTCGCTTTCAAACAAAAAGGCCAGGGCATTATTGTCCTGGCCTTTATCGTTGAATCAACAAGCTATAGATCGCACCGCTTTTAGACCATCACCGCATCGTAACAAACTCTTCCGACGCCGTCGGGTGGATGGCGACGGTGTTGTCGAAGTCTTTCTTGGTCGCGCCCATTTTGACGGCGACCGCGAAGCCTTGCAGCATTTCGTCCATACCAAAACCGATGCCGTGGATGCCGACGATTTTTTCCTCTTTACCCACACAAACCAGCTTCATGCGGCACGGCTGGCGGTGCTGGGTGACGGCGGTGTACATCGCGGTGAAGGCAGATTTATAGACTTTCACCTGATCGTCGCCGTACTGCTCACGCGCCTGCGGCTCGGTCAACCCGACCGTGCCAATCGGTGGGTGGCTGAAGACAACGGTCGGGATATTGCTGTAATCCAGATGCTCGTCCGGCTTGTTATTAAACAGACGTTCGGACAAACGACGCCCTGCGGCGACAGCAACCGGCGTTAGCTCAACCGCTCCAGTGTTATCACCTACGGCATAAATGCCAGGAATGTTGGTGTTCTGGAATTTATCGACGTTGATATAGCCTTTGTCGTTCAGTTCCACGCCCGTGACGCTCAGGTTCAGGTTATCCGTCGCGGGTTCACGACCAATCGCCCAAATCAGGCAGTCGACGGTGTGTGACTGACCGTTTTCCAGCTCCAGCGTCAGGCTGCCATCAGCATTCTTCACAATCGCTTTCGGGATCGATTCGGTATGCAGCGTCGGCCCTTCGGTGTTCATCACTTCCACCAGCGTATCGACAATCAGCGGATCAAAGCTGCGCAACGGTGCGTGTTTACGCACAAACAGGTGGGTTTCAGAGCCCAGCCCGTTCAGTACCCCAGCAATCTCCACCGCGATATAGCCTGCACCAACAATCGCAGTACGCTTCGGCAGCGCATCCAGCTCAAAGAAGCCGTCGGAATCGATACCGTACTCCGCACCGGGAATAGCAGGGTGAACCGGACGACCGCCCGTCGCGATCAGGATATGGTCAGCCGTAATTTTTTCGCCATTCACTTCCACCGTGTGCGCATCGACAAAGCGGGCAAAACCGTGGATGACATCGACCTTATTCTTACCCAGTACGTTGTCGTAGGACTGGTGGATGCGATCGATGTAGGCGCTACGGTTCTTAACCAGCGTGCCCCAGTTAAACTGGTTTACCGTGGTATCGAATCCGTAATCCGGCCCGTACTGATGGATCGCTTCGGCAATCTGCGCCGCATGCCACATCACTTTCTTCGGCACGCAGCCGACGTTGACGCAGGTGCCGCCCAGATATTTTGCTTCGATCAACGCACATTTTTGTCCATACATCGCCGCGCGGTTGATAGACGCGATACCGCCGCTGCCGCCGCCAATAGCAAGGTAGTCATAGTGTTTGGTCATCAGTGTATCCATGCTTAAGTGAATAAAATTTGCCTAGAGTGTAACGCCAGAGCCATACGCCGAATAAAGGTTATGCCTATGGTTGCGATAGGAAAAATCGACCGCATCGCTCACCGCAACCGCGCGCATTACTCCGGTACGATTTGCTCCACCAGCGTATGGCCGGTGCCTTCCGGTACCAGCACGCTATGCAGCCACGGCAGCACGCTCTTCATCTGCGCTGCCAGCTTCCACGGCGGGTTGATCACAATCATGCCAGACGCCGTCATGCCGTAGCGATCGCTGTCCGGCAGCACCGCCAGCTCAATTTGCAGAATGTTGCGAATGCCGGTGGCTTCCAGCTCTTTCAGCATGCGCTTGATGTGCTGGCGCAGCACCACTGGATACCACAGCGCAAACACGCCGGTGGCAAAACGTTTATGCCCTTCCTGAATGCCTTTCACCACCGCCTGATAGTCCGTTTTCAACTCATACGGTGGGTCGATCAGCATGAAACCGCGGCGGGAAAGCGGCGGCAACTGGGATTTCAACTGCTGGTAGCCATCATCACGCAGCACTTTGGCGCGCGAATCTTTCTGAAATTCATTACGCAGCAATGGGAAATCGCTAGGGTGCAGTTCGGTCAGATGAAGTTTGTCCTGCTCACGCAGCAGCTGACGCGCAATCAGCGGGGAACCGGGGTAATAGCGCAACTGGCCGTTATGGTTATAGGTGCGCACCGCCTGCATGTAAGGTTCGAGTTCAGCCGGAATGTCGTCACGCTGCCAGATTTTCGCGATGCCATCCAGATACTCCCCCGTGCGCTCGGCATGTTCGCCGCTGAGCTGATAGCGGCCGGCACCCGCATGGGTATCCAGATACAGGAAAGGTTTCTCTTTCTCTTTCAGGGCGGTGATGATCAGGCTCTGAACAGTGTGTTTCAGCACGTCGGCGTGATTGCCGGCATGGAAACTGTGACGGTAACTTAGCATGCTTGCTTTCCGGTGAAGTTTTCATAAATAACGTCGATTAGCTGACAGTATAACCGCCTGCGGCGGAAAATATCCCACCAAACGCTTCTCCCTGCGAACCGCCCCGCAAGCCCGCCATTTTTATCGTATTAAATCAGTGAATTGTGAAACATGGCCGTTTTTCATTCGATTGAAAGCTACCGATATTCAGAGACATAAAGTACGATCGCAGGCTAACCATGATGGAATTGGACGTTATTCTGATGGAACCTGAATATCAGCGCTGGCTGATGGCGCTTTCCGCCCCAATGGTCGCACTCAATATCCACTGCGATGCTCGCTTCTACGAGCCGACCTTTTATGAACCGGGTGATACGTTTGACCTGAAAGACAGCTGGGGCATTACGTCACGCCAAGAGTTGATCTCCACAATTAACGATATGACAGACGGCGGCCACGCCGAACGCCTGGCGTATTATTATCACCTTTGGCACCACCTGACGGTATCTGAATGGCAGCAGTATTGTGTCAATCAACCGGAAGAGGCACAGGGCGCGCTCACGCTGGTGTCTGAAACAGCGGCACTATGCGGTGAAGGTGGAACCCGCGCGTGGGATCTGGGACGTATGAGTTTCCTGAGCCGCATCGGCGTACTCCACGGCTGGCTAAGCGAAAAAGAGAGTTTGTGGATTCACACCCGATTGGCCGATAGAGCGCGTTACTATTATCGCAGTTGGGAGAACTATTACGCCGCGTTCTTAATCGGCCGCACTTACTGGCTTTCCTCGGATGAGGAAGACCCAGAATGCCAGCGCTACATTTTTAGTAACTGTAGCCAAATTCCTAGCTACATTAACCAAATCGGCACGCTCTACACCCACCCGGACTGCCCGATTCATGACCTCGACTGGGATGTTGATCCGATAGAAATGGATAAGCCCGAGTCCTTACCAGAAGCGGAAATATAATGGACACACAATGCTGGCAGCGACTAGGCATTGAGCCGACTCAGGATCTGGATGTTATCCGTCGGGCTTATCGTCAGAAAGTACCGCAGTTTCACCCAGAAACCGACCCCGAGGGCTTTAAACAGCTGCGCGACGCGTACGATACCGCCTGTAAGTTGGCGAAAAACCCCATGCCGTCGGGTGATGAAGAACAAACCACCGCAGAAGCGCATGACGCGTCCCCGACAACCGAGCACGCCGATCCCGAAGCAGAAGCGCTGGTTAACGCGTTTGAGCAGTTATTGAACAACCCAGCCGAACGTTTCGTTCCGCTGTACTGGGAACGTTATATTCAGCTCCTGAACCAACACGCTTTCGATGTGATCGATCGCATTCGCTGGCCGCTGCTCCAGCGCCTGATGCGCGAATCTTGCATCGCCATCCGCTGTGTTCGCACGCTGGCCGAACGTCTGCGCTGGCAGCAGCGACAGGGTGAACTGTCCGGCGATGGGGTGGAAGATGTCCGCCACTTCCTCGACTCACTCGACTATGAGGATCTGTTCGATTTCTCCCTGCTCTCACACCTGAACCTGCCCGCGCAGTTGGAAACTATCTTCTATTTCCAGCAGGCCAACGGCATGTACTGGAATCGACCCGCATTTATGTTGGCCACGCTGCTGCGCACCCCGACCGCAATTTATTGGCCCGACAGCCCGGCGCTGATGCAAAAGCTCGTGCGCTGGCACAGCCACGCCGGTGTACCCAACGCCATCCTGCGCGATTACTGCCTGCAACACTTGGATGCGACCCCGAACGACGCGGAATGGCTCGAACTCAGCGCCAGTCTCTGCTCGCTTACCGGAGAAAACGAGCAGGCCTTTACGCTGTGGCTGACGCTTTATCAGCAAACCCGCCATGCACAGGCGGAACAATGGTTGATTAACTGGTGCAAACAGCATCAGCCGGATGCGCTTCCCTTACTGATCCAGTCTTTCAACACTACGCCGGCGCCAGATTTAACGGGATTAGCGCTGGACGATCCGCGTCAGCGTTTCTTCATTTCGCAGCACAACACCCAGATGCTGATACGCTGGGGAGAGGCGCTGAAACTGCCGCTGTCGCCGATGGCGGAGAGCTATGCCCGCTGGAAGCTAGGCAAGCAGGGGCTGCGGGATATCTACCGACACCTGCTGCTGCACTGCGGGGAGGCAATTCAGGATCGTCTTTATTGGCACGCCAGCATGTTAACCGTGGGTAATGAGCGCCTGTTGCAGGACATTCTGGCACAGCCATTGCCCGATGAACCGCTGTATGCGCTGATCTTACAAGGATTGCAGTTTCAGGCGGCACAGCGTTTATCCTGGCTGGACACCTCCGGCGCGATTCACGCCTTTACGGAATGGCTGTATTCGCCGTCAGAAGAGGCATTGCCCAGCGTGTTCACTAACCAGAAATCCTCCGCCTGGCTGCAAGCGCAAACCTGGCTGCGGCAATGGCGTCCGCTATCGCTGAATCAGTTGAACAAACTGTATAACAGCGGCATACATACGGAAGAAATCGACCCGATCAACGATTGTCTGGTCGAGCTATCCGCACGTTACCAGTGCGATGTGTCTCTGGTTCCGCAAGAGGCGGAGACGCCGCAGGATCTCAGCGCCAGAGACGAGCTGAGACAGGCGATACTGATCGCATTAATGATGACCGATCCAACCTCTTGTCTGGGTTTGCCGCGTCAGTCAGTGCTGCCTGAACTGGCCTTAACCCACCCTGCACATTCACTTTCTCGGCTCTTCCGCAAGGCGGAATGTCGCAATGGCGATGCAGTGACACCCTTTAAAAGACAGCTCGTTCTCACCGACCCACTGCACTATCACTGCTGGATGAATTTCCCCGTTTCTGTCGAGGAGTATCTCAGCAACGGCGAGATTTACAGCGAGTCTGCGGCGAGCCATTTTTATCTTACCGATGAACATTGGCAGGCAGCGCTGGCGAAATCGCCCATCATCTACCAGATCTTTTTCCACGCTTTTTATGCCCTTGAGGGAGAAGAAGGGCAGGCCGAGCAACACCTTGAACGATTGGCCGCGATGCCCGTAGAACTGGAGCAAGAAGAGGCGATCCGCACTGCCTTTACCGAAGGGTCGGATGAGCTGGAGAAACAGCTAAAACAGCTCTCCGACGACAAACGGGTCACGCTCATCGGCAAGCTGATTCAGAACTGTGCACAGAATGACACTTTCCTGTTTGATAACAGCGATCAGGCTTTTTTAGTCGAGCATGTGTCCTACCCACACGAAGACATCACGCTGAGGTTGGTGTCGAAAGTGCTGCTGCAATGTGCCGATCGGCGCGAACGCCTGTTCAAAGCATCATCGGCTAAAAAGAGCTACTGGTGGCAATTCTGGCGTACGAAGGCGCGCATTGGTCGCTTCGGCTTCCTGATGCAAGGTGGAGTGGGAAGTTACTTACTGTATCGCGCGAGTCATAGGGTAGACCTACCCCCTTATATTGACGGGCTACTGATAGTGCTGACCGTACTTAACCTACTTATTGCCACACGCCGACGTTATAACGATCTCGGTGTCAGCGCACCATGGGGAATGAGTTTTATCAGTGTTCTGATACCAATCGGTATGTTAATCCCCTTACTTGCACCGGGCATTAACCGCTGGAACCAATTCGGGCCGCCGCCGGCTGGCAAGAAAACCGAAACGGACACCACGCCTAGCTGACGGCAGTGAATCGGGCGGCGTAGCAATTATACGCCGCCTAAACGTCAACGAGAGACCTCATCCAGATACTGCTCAATACGCTGCCGCGTTTCGTCAATGGCGGGGGCATATTGCTCCGCCAGCGCCTGTTCGAAATCGCGTAGCCAGAAGCCGATCTGCTCCCGCTCTTCCAGACGCGTCTGCGCCCAAGCTTTTTCCAGCCGAGCCAGCAGATTACGGTTCACCAGATTATCTCTGGGGTGAATCTTCAGCGCTTGCAGTTTCTGATGACTTTTCTGCTGCTGCTCGGCACTCAACCCCGTCGGACTACGATCGATCACTTTCGTAAAATTATCGCCGCTGTCCGGCAAGTTAATATCCACTTCCAGTAGCCCATTGATGTCATAGCTGAAACGCACCTCAACAGATTGCTTATACGATTTCGCTTTTATCGGCATAGTGAATTCATCGATAAACACGTTGTTATCGACATAAGGGCTTTCCCCCTGATAAATCGCGATGCAGATGTTGTCCTGTCCGGCAGAGCCCGTGGAAAACGTCTCTACCCGCGAGGTCGGCACCACCGTGTTGCGCTCCAGTATCGGGGAAAACAGGCCATTTTGCTTATCGTTGGCGGTCTTAATCCCGAGGGTGTACGGGCAAACATCCGTCAGGATCACTTCGTCAATATCCTGCTCGCGTAGCCGACAGGCGGCCTGCACCGCCGCGCCTTTGGCGACAACGGTATCTGCGTCCAGATGCTGATAGGGCAATTTGCCAAAGAGTCTGACCACCAGCTTCTGGATAATCGACATCTTCGATGCGCCGCCGACCAGTACCACATGGTCTAACTGCTCAGGCTTCAAGCGAGCATCGTGCAGCGCCTGCTCTATCGGCGCACGAATGCGGTTCATCAGCGGCAGCCAGGCTGCTTCGATTTCCTCATCATCCAGCACAATGCGCCAGTCTTCCTCGCGCCAGTGCCACACGAGTTCATTTGACGGGGAAGGAAAACCGGGCTGACATTTCAGCGTTTCGGCATGGCTGTAAAGACGCGCCAGATCCGTCGCAGGAATCGCCGACTCCTCAAGTTTCCACGCTTTCAGGCAGCTTTTCACCATCGCCTGCGTGAAATCTTCTCCCCCCAGATAGTTGTCACCCGCCGAGCTGTGTACCTCGATCAGCGGAAACGCATATTCCAACACACTGACATCAAAGGTGCCGCCGCCCAGGTCGAAAACCAGCGTACGCCCCAGTTCCTGCGTGTGTAAGCCGTAAGCCATAGAGGCAGCGGTAGGTTCATTGATTAAGCGAACGGCATTGAGATCCGCCAGTTCCGCCGCAAAACGCGTCTGCTTGCGCTGTTCATCGCTGAAATAGGCGGGTACAGAGATCACCACATCCTTGATCGGGTGCCCGAGATAACTTTCCGCATCAGCTTTGAGTGATTTCAACACCATCGCGGACAGTTCAGCAGGAGAGAACGTTTTGTCCCCCAGTCTGAAGGTTTTCTTGCTTCCCATGTAGCGCTTAAAGAGCGACGCCGACACCTGCGGATGCGTCGTTAAACGGGAAATCGCGGGTTTGCCCACCAAAATACTGCCGTCGTCATCAATGCTGACGGCCGAGGGAGTAAAGCTGTCATTCAACGCATTCGGTATCAGGCGTGCCTCGCCATTTTGCCAAACGCTAATCAGGCTGTTTGTCGTGCCCAGATCGATACCAATTGCCGGAGAAGCGTCTTGCGGGTGCATCATGCTGTTATTCCTTGTTAACCATTCCGTATTCCCAGAGTGCCCATCAGGCGCGTACCTCTCGCCCGTCCAGGAGGCAGGGCGATAGTATATACATTTTGCTCAAGAAAAGACCGTACCCGACGGATTCAGGAATATTTTTCAACAGATCTGTGTGAGTAATAAATAATCGCTGTATTATTTATTACATAACGATTATTCGAGGAGCATTATCATGGGAAACCATTTTGCGCGGGGCGTCCTCGCTGGGCTGAGAGCCGCCACTCCAAAATCCACCAACGACATCCACCCTTACTGCTACGATTATCGGCGCGGCTATATTTGCGGTTATGCTCACAATCTGGCGGAAACCAAAGGCGACCGTCAGCAGGCCGCCTTTGAGGCAGGGTTGTTGTCACGCCGCTACGGGCTGGAACGAGAGAGAGTCGCTGAGTTCTTTACCGAACAAGGCAACCCTTATGCAATTCGATTTTTTTATGCAGGTTATGATGCCCACATCGCTCGCTAGCGGGTGGCCTCCCGTAAATCAAAGCTAATGGGGATCGTGATGGTAAGCTGCGCGTTATCCCCCATCACTTCTGCTGGCGGTGCCGGAAGCGGCTGAGCACGCTGTGGTAAGGCGGCAGACTCCCTATCCAGCGGTGTGACGCCGCTGCTGCTGGCTAACGAAACAGCCAGCACATTTCCGGTTCGATCTAACGTCACACGAATCTGAGCAACACCCTGCAATCGCTGGCGCACCGCCTGCGCAGGGTAACGCTTATAGCGGCTCAGGTGCGCCAGCAGCTTACTGCTCCAGTCCGCCACACCTTTACGCATTTGCGCGGCATCGCTGTTATAGGGAGCGGCAACTTGCTGACTGCTGCCTGGCAGCGGTGCGCTGGTCACGGGAGCTGGAGGTTTTTCCGACGGTGCAATCTCTTCCTGCGGCGTCGTCTCCTGTACCGACTTCTCCCTTTTTTTCTGCACTTTTTTCTGCGGCTGCGGCTTTTCCTTTTGCGCCGTGGCAATCACTGGCTTGGGTGCAGGCGCCAGCGGTGGCACATCCTGCGTCATTTTCTCCGGCTCGGCTGACGCCTCTTGCGGGGTAGACAGCGTCTGCTGCGGGCCGACAGGCGCATCCTGAGTGCTGGGCGTGGACTGCACGCTATCCGCTACCATTAACATCATGGCGGGCGGCGGCGCTTCAATGGAGGAATCAAGCGCATGGTAGCTCATCCAGACAATCAGCCCGGCGTGTAGCGCCAACGCCAATAGCGAACCGCTCCCCCAACGAACCGTCGTGGCGGGCCGAATCGTATTGTATTTCAGCGTCTGTGCAACCATTAGCCCACCGCCCCGCGCCGTGGAGACAAGGGAAACAGGCTCAATAAATGGGGTTCCTGGGAGGTCATCATGCGTTCTTCATCACATCGTTAGGCATAAAAAAGCAACTGATAATGGTAGGTCGCTTAACCATGAGGATCGGGCAGAAAAAAAATGAAAACAGCATAAATAGTAATGTTATTACGTTTTGACAGGATATTTTATCGCGTAGTAATCTGAACCCAGTAACGAGAAAAATAGCGCACCTGTACCGGAAGCGCCTCCACCAGCGCGGCTAAAATCGTATCGGTATCCGACAGCGGGAAGACGCCGGAAAACCGCAGGCTCTGCACCTCCGGCTGGCAACGAATCACGCCGCTGCGGTAACGGCTCAGTTCATCAACAAAATCCACCAGACGTTGATTATCCGCCAGCAGTTGCCCTTTCACCCAGGCAGGCTCGGCCTTCGCCGTTTCGATCTGCCCGCAGCGTTGCGTAGTGAACGTCGCGGTCTGTCCGCTTTTCACCACCTGTATATCCTGGCCGTTCTGCTGCGGATGAAGCCTTACCGCGCCGTCATACACCGCCACCTGCGTGTGTCCATCCTGCACCCGAAGGCTGAAACGCGTCCCCAACGCCTGCACCTGTCCCTGTGCCGTCGTCACAATGAAAGGGCGCGGATACAACGCGACCTTCTCCGCTTGACCGGTTTCGATCATGACTTCACCGCGAATTAGCATGAGCTGGCGTAGATCGTCGCCGTAGGCCACATTCAGCGCCGTCTGCGTATTCAGTAGCAGCGTCGTGCCATCGTCCAATACCGCATGGCGCTGTTCACCGACCTGCGTCTGGTAATCCGCCGTCAGCGACTGCCAGAGGTCGGTGCGCGATCCCGCCACGCCAACGCTCCCCGTCAGACAGAGAACGGCCAGCGCTTTGAGCACGCTGCGGCGCTGCATACCATTAAGCGTCGACAGGCTTTGATGCGCCGCCCGCGCGTTAAGCTGACCCAAATTGGCACACACGGATTCAATATGCTGCCACGCCTGTTCGTTATCCGGCGAGGCTTCCCGCCAACGCTGCCACTCGCGACGCTCCTGTTCCGTCACGCTGTCGGACATCAGTTGCGTCAGCCACGCCACCGCTTCACGCGCGCTGTCTGGCTGAATCGGCTGCCCCTGTCTGTCACGATAAAAAGTGCGATCGTTCATAGCGGCAGCGCAAAGAAACACTGGAGGTTGGCACGTTGCAGATACTGCTTCACCGAACTGCTGGAAACCCTTAGACGTTCGGCAATCTCGCTGTAGCGCATGCCGTGGAGATGCGCCAGCAGAAACGCTTCCCTGACCGGTGCGGGCAGGCCGTCCAATGCGGTATCAAGCTGTTCAAGAATTTCGAGGGTAAGCAGACGCGTTTCCGAGGATGGCATACAGGTATCCGGCTGCATACTCAGCGCTTCCAGATAGGCATCTTCAATCTTTTTACGACGATAATGATTGGCGACTAAACGACGGGCCACGGTGGCCAGAAACGGGCGCGGCTGGCGAATCGTGAGCAGTTCCGGGCTCATCAGCACGCTAAGGAACGTGTCCTGTGCTAAGTCTTCCGCGTGCTGGGCACAGTCCAATTTATGGCGCAGCCAGTTATACAACCAGCGGTGGTGATCGAAATAGAGCTGCTGAGCAAAGTCATTAACGCTGGCCGTCGCTTTCCTCACCATCGAACGTTACTCCAGAGCGCCATTTAAATATAAGAATGATAATCGTTCTTATTTATGTTTTTTCACTCTGACTGTCAAGTTCCGAAACGGAAATTATTCAAATTTGCTGAATTTGCATTACGCTCCTGCAACATCCCTTCGCGAACGGGGCGGACAGGATATCCGCCCCGCGTACCGCGACTAGAAGCGTTGTAACACGCTGATTTTCACGTTGCGCCCGACGCCGGACACCGATTCGCCCAGATACGGGTAGTAATCGGTATTCAACAGGTTATCGACCGTCACCCGTGCCTCAAACCCTTTCATCGCCGGCGGCTGCCAGCTTGCAAATAGACCATGCAGCACATATCCTTTCGCCTTCGGTAACGCCCAGCTCGCCGCCTTCGGGTCACCGTCAGCAGGTGAGCGATCCTGTTTGCGCACAAAATCGCCCGTCCAGCCTATCGCCATGTCCAGACTCGGAATTTTGGTACCTAGCGTGGCATGTGCTGTGGTCGGCGGAATTTCAGCAATCCAGGTTTTATTCCCCCACGGGTTACGTAAAGAGGCATCGCGCTCGCCGCGAATCGAGGAAAAGGACAGGCTGCCAAACAGCCAGCGGCTATCATAAAACGACTCGATTTCAACCCCTTCGATGGTATAGCCCGGCAGATTGCGGTAAACCGATAACGGCCCCGTGCAGGATGAATTGGTGCCTGTCTGAGAAGACGCCTCACAATACACACCGACACGTTTGAAGATTTCGTTTTTACCGCGGTTACGGAACAGCGTGGTGCGGATTTGTAAGCTGTCGTCTTCCAGCATCAGCTTATTGAAATCCAGAATCGCCCCCAAGCGGATACCTTTAATACTTTCCACTTGTAAATCACGGCTGGTTCCCGGCACCCCCGACGTCGCAGATTGTACTTCATACAGCTCATCGACAACGGGCGCGCGCCAGGTTCGGCTAACATCGGCAAACAGAGACAGATTATCCGTCGCTTTCCATAACGCACCAATGCGCGGCGACCAGCCAGTATAAGTCACGCTACGATAGTCATGTCCTGCGGCGGGAATGCTGCTGTTATAACGTGGCGCAAAGTTAGGCTGACCGGTATTCGTCACATGGTCATAACGCACACCCGGCGTGATTGTCACGCTGCCCAGCGTCACCGCATCTTGCACATACACGCTGCGTGTTTCCTGTTCCCCTGCCGGCATGTAGTTAGGTTGGAAATAACCATCGTTATATTCGGCGTTATTCTTACCGGGTGGATAGTAAATCAGCGTATCGCGCTTATGCTGGTGCCAGCGCATCCCCACCAGCAGTTTATGATCGAGCGGGCCCGTCGTGAACTGACTTTCGTTACTGATTTCCGCGAGCTGGTCTTTATAGCTCACCCAACTCTCATTTCCCAATGTCCCCAAATAACCTTGTGACGCTAAAGCAGAACGTTCGTCATGCTGTTCGGTTTTCGAGGTGGCAAATGACGCCGTCAGATTCAGCCACGGCTGATCTACCGGTGCAAGGTTCCATTTCAGCGAGTAGTTTTTATCGACCTGATCGCGGTACACCAGCTTACGTCGCCAGGCCTCTTCCCAGCCGTAGAGATCAACTTCACTTTGTGACGGTGCCGCCATATCATCACGCTTCGCGGCAAACGGCTGCCAGCCGTCAGATTCGGATCGCATGGCAGAGAGCGTCAGCGTCTGCGCATCCGTCAGGTAGATGTTGGTCTTCAGTAAGTAGGACGCCATGTCGCTGGTGGAGTAGACAAAGCGCGTGCCGTCAGGGCGTTCGATGTTGTCGCCATCGCGCTTGCTCATGTAGAGCAGGCCGTCAGCCATTCCGTCTTCCGAGCGACCATACAGCGCACCGCTGTAGATATTTTGCCGATCGTTAGTGTGATAGCTGTATTTGACCATCCCACCGAAATTTTCTCCCGGCAACAGCAGATCGCTGGCGTCTTTGGTATCTACATGAATGGTGCCGCCGAAGCCGCCGTTGCCGCTGCGAATATCATGCGGCCCTTTATCGACGTCGATACGCTTAATCAGCTCCGGTTCAATAAACACCGAACCCTGACGGTATTTCTCAAAGCCTTTCGGCGCGCCGTCCAACACGACCTTGACGTCTTCCATGTCGCCCATACCCCAGATGTTGAGGCTCTGCCCTCCTGGACGAGGCGATCCCGCCATCGCCACGCCAGGGAGTTTATCAAGCAGGCTGGCAATA
Organism: Pectobacterium sp. CFBP8739; assembly: GCF_013449375.1. Lineage (GTDB taxonomy): Bacteria > Pseudomonadota > Gammaproteobacteria > Enterobacterales > Enterobacteriaceae > Pectobacterium. Next base: position 88,486 of record NZ_JACDRR010000009.1, read on the forward strand.
TTATCAGCCTGCACGCGATCAACATCGGCCTGACGCAATACGGAACGTCCGGCGGCGGCGCTGTCCGAGGTGCCACCAACAACAGACAGCGTCGGGATCATCAGGCTGCCGTCGCTTCCCTCGGCGGCAAGCGCGGATTCCAGCCGATAACCTGTGGCCGTCTGTACCGCACTCAGCCCCGTGCCCGCCAGCGCGGCCGCGAAAGCCTCCTGAACGGTATAGGTTCCCTGCACGCTCCCGCTGGTTTTATTCTGCGTTTGATCGGGAGAAAACGTGAGAATGACATTGGCGCGGCTGGCAACAGCCTGTAGCGTGGCTCCTAGCGCCCCTGCCGGTATGGAGAACGTCACTGTTGGGGCCACCGCCTTGGTGGCCGTTTCCGCCGCCAAGGCCGAACTGACCGTTCCGGCACTCAATATCAACACGCCATACAGTGCCAAATGGACTGCCCGCGCCAGCGCCAAGGCAGGTTTATTCGCGATGCACCCGCCATCATAATTGTTTATCGCCATTGTCATTCCCCTGAAATATTGAAAAAAAAGACACATCAGGTAGGTCACGCGAAAAACAAAATCGGGCAGGAGAAGTGCAAAAATTTTCAGGAAAACGTCTTCAACGCGACGTGAGCAGCCGTGTTCAAGTGCTCAATGAGGCTCTTCCGCGACCACAAAACGCACCTTCGGCCACGAACGGCAACCCCTCCACCATTGATTTTCACGGCGCTTGACCCCATCTTAGTCAGTAATCCGCAGTAGATATCCGCCTTGCCGTATTTTTCTCTTCAACGGATTGCCCGCAGTAGCCAGTCTGGAACGGCAAGATGAAGACACGATCGGCAACGAGATCACCCACAATTATCAGGACGGCACCATGACGAATCCATTACTGACCTCATTTACCCTGCCCCCGTTCTCCAGTATCAAAACGGAAGATATTGTCCCAGCGGTGAAGTCCGCACTGGATGAATGCCGCGAGACGGTAGAGCGTGTGGTGGCGCAAGCGGGGCCGTTTACCTGGGATAATCTGTGCCAGCCGCTGGCAGACAGCGACGATCGCCTTGGCCGCATCTTCTCCCCTGTCAGCCACCTGAACGCCGTGAAGAACAGCCCAGAGCTGCGTGCGGTTTATGAAGAATGTCTGCCGCTGCTGTCTGAACACAGTACCTGGGTCGGCCAACATGCTGGCCTGTATCAGGCTTATCGCAGCCTGCGTGACGGCGAACATTACGCTACGCTAAGCGTGGCGCAGAAGAAATCCGTTGATAACGCGCTGCGCGATTTTGAGCTGTCTGGTATCGGTCTGTCGCCGGAAAAACAGAAACGCTACGGCGAAATTTCCGCCCGCCTGTCCGAGCTCGGCTCGCAATACAGCAATAACGTGCTGGATGCCACCATGGGCTGGAGCAAGCTGATTACTGACGTCGCTGAACTGGATGGCATGCCGGAAAGCGCCCTAGCGGCAGCCAAAGCGCAGGCTGAAGCCAAAGAACAGGATGGCTGGCTGCTGACGCTGGATATCCCGAGCTACCTTCCGGTAATGACCTACTGCACCAATCAGGCACTGCGTGAAGAGATGTACCGCGCTTATGGTACTCGCGCCTCCGACCAAGGGCCGAATGCCGGTAAGTGGGACAACAGTGAAATCATGGCGGAAGAACTGGCACTGCGTCACGAGCTGGCTCAACTACTGGGCTTCGACAGCTATGCGCACAAGTCGCTGGCGACCAAAATGGCGGAAAACCCGCAGCAGGTGCTCGACTTCCTGACCGACCTGGCAAAACGCGCCCGGCCACAAGCGGAAGAAGAACTGGCACAACTGCGCGCCTTCGCCAAAGAGCACTACGGCGTCGATGAATTGCATGCCTGGGATATCACCTACTACAGCGAGCAGCAGAAGCAACACCTGTATTCCATCAGTGATGAACAGCTTCGTCCGTACTTTCCGGAAAACCGCGCACTTAACGGCCTGTTCGAAGTGGTTAAGCGCATTTACGGCATTACCGCCAAAGAGCGTAAAGACGTGGATGTCTGGCACCCAGAGGTTCGTTTCTTCGATTTATTTGATGAAAGTGGTGAGTTACGTGGCAGCTTCTACCTCGATTTATACACCCGTGAGCACAAACGCGGCGGCGCTTGGATGGACGACTGCGTAGGTAAGCTGCGTAAAAGCAACGGTGAGTTACAAAAACCCGTCGCCTATCTGGTCTGTAACTTTAACCGCCCGGTCAACGGCAAACCTGCGCTGTTTACGCATGACGAAGTCACTACGTTGTTCCATGAATTCGGTCACGGCCTGCACCACATGTTGACCCAGATCGATACCGCCGGTGTCGCGGGCATCAACGGCGTACCGTGGGATGCGGTGGAGCTGCCAAGTCAATTCATGGAAAACTGGTGCTGGGAACCGGAAGCGCTGGCCTTCATTTCTGGTCATCACGAAACCGGTGAACCACTGCCGCAGGAACTGCTGGATAAAATGCTGGTAGCGAAGAACTATCAGGCCGCGCTGTTCATTCTGCGCCAATTGGAATTAGGGCTGTTCGATTTCCGTCTGCATGTCGAATTTGACCCCGCGAAAGGCGCACAGATTATGCCAACGTTGGCCGAAGTCAAAGCGCAGGTGGCCGTGGTGCCAAGCCCAAGTTGGGGCCGCTTCCCGCACGCGTTTAGCCATATCTTCGCGGGCGGCTATGCCGCAGGCTACTACAGCTATCTGTGGGCCGACGTGCTGGCAGCCGATGCCTATTCCCGCTTCGAGGAAGAAGGTATCTTCAACCGCGAAACCGGCCAGTCATTCCTGGACAACATCCTGACCCGTGGCGGTTCCGAAGAACCAATGGCGCTGTTCAAACGCTTCCGTGGCCGTGAACCTCAGTTGGATGCCATGCTCGCGCATTACGGCATCAAAGGATGAGCATCTGCTTAATCGCAGAAGAAGGCGCCGATAGTGGCGCCTTATCTTCTTTGGCCGCGCGCTGGGGGCTGGTTTCCGATCCCGATGCGGTGATGGCGCTGGTGTTAACGGCGGAACGTCTGGAACTGCGCAAGCAGGATGAACCAAAGCTCGGCGCGATTTTCGTCGATTTCGTTGCCGGAACCCTAGCGCATCGTCGTCGCTTTGGCGGCGGACGCGGCGAAGCCGTCGCTAAAGCCGTAGGGATCAAAAAAGATTACCTGCCGGATGTCGTGGATGCGACGGCCGGACTGGGGCGCGACGCCTTTGTGCTGGCGGCATTAGGCTGTCGGGTACGTATGGTGGAACGTAATCCGGTGGTTGCGGCATTGCTGGACGACGGGTTGCAGCGTGGCTATCGGGACGCAGAAATTGGCTCGTGGCTACAAGAGCGGCTGACGCTACTTCACGCGTCGAGTATGACGGCACTGCGCGATATCACGCCGCCGCCGGATGTAGTTTATCTCGATCCGATGTTCCCGCATAAACAAAAGAGCGCGCTGGTGAAGAAGGAAATGCGCGTGTTTCAGTCGCTGGTGGGTGCGGATGACGATGCCGATGCGCTACTGGCACCTGCGCGCGCGCTGGCGAAAAAACGCGTCGTGGTGAAGCGGCCGGACTATGCGCCACCGCTGGCGGGCGTACCGGCACAATCCATGCTGGAAACCAAAAGCCACCGTTTTGATTTCTATCTTCCCGCCTGAAAAATCTCGTCGCCGCGACGCTAAGCGTATCGGCGATTAAAAACTTAGCCTGCTTCGCATTTCCTACGCTGCTTTTGCAAAGTCTGTGGCACTAATGAGAAGCAAATCGCATAATTCCACGCTATCACTTTTTATGACACTAAGATGACATAATGAAAAAAACACTTTTGTCACTTCTGCTTTGTTTGAGTACCTCTGCGATGGCCGTTCAGGAACCCGTCAATATTACGATTCTGGGGACATCTGATCTGCATGGCACGTTCGTTCCTTGGGATTACGCCACCGATACCGCCAACATGGCGGGCAGCCTGAGTCAGATCGCGACACAGGTGCATAAGGTTCGCGCACAGCAGCCGAATGTGATTCTGGTTGATGCGGGCGATACGATTCAGGGCAACTTTGTCGAAACCTTCAAAAATGACAAAACCAGCCCGATGATCCTCGGTTTTAACGCCCTGAACTATGACGTCTGGGTGCTGGGCAACCACGAGTTCGATTTTGGCCTGAATGTGCTCTCCACCTCGCTTGACCAGTTCAACGGCACCACGCTGGCGGGCAACATTTTTTGGGAAAGCGGTAAACCTTACTTACCTGCCTATAAGATTGTTGAACGACAGGGCGTGAAGATTGGCATCATCGGCATGGATACGCCGATGACCGCGGAGTTCGCCAAAGGCACAGACCGCGTGAAAGGGCTGAACTTCACCGATCCTGTCGGGGCGGTAAAAACCGTTATTCAGCAAATCCACGATAAGGTTGACGCTATCGTGTTGGTCGCCCATATGGGCATCGATAACGAGAACCAACGGCCAGGGACGGGCGTAGGTGACATTGCCCGAGGGAACCCTGAATTAGCCGCCATCGTCGCGGGTCATATGCACGTAAAAGTAGATAAAGAGGTGATAAATGGCGTGATTGTCACCGAACCAGACAAATACGGCCGCGCACTATCGCGCATCGATTTGCAGTTTGAACAACAGAACGGCAAATACGTACTGATCAATAAGGACAGCTATACCTATTCGATTAAGGACGTGGATTCTGACCGCAAGATGGAAGACATCTACGAGCCTTATCACAATACCCTGCGCGCCAACGCCAACCGTCCGATTGCGCAGCTCCTCGGACACGATCTGGTGCCGCAAGATGCCGTGAAAGGCATTCCTCAGGTACACGTGCAGGACACGGGTATCAGCGCCCTGTTCCAGGAAGCCAGCCGTCATTACGCCCCTAAAGCGCAGGTGATCGCGCTGCAAATTGATAACGATCGGCCCAAGCTGAACGTCGGCACCATCGCCGCGAAGGACATTGCCTTTAACTATCAATACGCTGGCGGAGAGATCACGGTTTATCAGCTCACCGGTAAAGAGCTGAAGAAATACATGGAATGGTCAGCGGGTTACTTCAACCAGTTGCAGGACGGCGATGTGACTTACAGCTTCAATCCACAACGCCGCGCGTCCAAGTATTCCACCAACGATTTCTTCGACGGCGTGACGTACACCATCGACCTGACGAAACCCGCTGGGCAGCGCATTACCGACCTGAAAATGAATAACGGCACGCCCGTTACCGACGACATGCCGATTCGTCTGGGCATGAACAGCTACCGTATGGGCCACCTGACGCAGAAAGGCGGCGTGCTGGAAGGTAGGCAATTCCCGGTGCTGTCGGACACCAAAGCGGAATATGGTGAAGAGGCGGGCACGATTCGTAACCTGACCATCCGCTATCTGACCGAAGTGAAAAAAGGCCAATACGAGGGAACGGTGCCGCAGCGCTGGAAGCTGGCAGGATTGCAGGGCTATGAGCGCGAACGCCGCATCGTCGAATCGCTGCTCAACAGCGGAAAAATCAGCGTACCGACCTCAGACGACGGCCGCTACAGCAACGTGCAATCCATCAACGTGAAAACGCTGCTGCTGCCGGATGCCGCACAGCGGGAGAAACGCGTGGCGGAACTGACGCAACAGCGCGACAGCGCCACCAACGCGTTGACCAAACAGCGGCTGAACGATCAGTTGACGATTATCGCAGCCATTAACTAACCGACACGTCAGCGGGAATCCAAGATCGCTGACAACATGCGTCGAGCGGTGATAATGGATAGATCGTAAAGACGCTGCACAGCCTGCCATTGGCAGGCTGTATTATCTCTCGCTGCGGGCTTTCCAGCGCTCGCTCGTCAGATAGCCGTTCACGCCCACATCCAGGAAAGGGCGTGGCGGCAGGTAGTTTGCCTGTCCGAGCGATTGCATATCGCCAATCAGCGGGTTGTCTTCACCTAGCGCCACATCCGCCAAAATATGTCCGGCAGCGGTCTGCTTCGACAGCCCCGCCCCGTTACAGCCTGCGGACGCGTACACATTGTCGCTCAGCTGCCCCCAGATTGGCGCGCCGTTGCGCGTGACACTAATCAAGCCTGACCAGGTATGCGCCATCTTCACGTCGCTTAACTGCGGGAACATTCGGGCAAAAATAGCGGCGTGGCGACGCGCGTGGCGTCCGGTTTCTACCGCGCTATTGACCAGTTCTGGGGCAAATTTTACATGTTCCCGAATCAGGAAACGATGGTCGCGCGTATACCGTAGCGTCGCGCTGGCGAGCGCATTCACCGGCGTCACGCCCCAGTCGGGCATATCGCCAATCCGTGCTCGCTGTTCCGCATTTAGTGGTTCCGTCAGCGTCGCGAACGTCGCCACGGCAAACACCCGACCATTGAACAGCGGCAAACCGCGTGCCGCGCCGTTAATCGCCATCATCATTTTATCTGCCTGAATCTCGCCATAGGGCGTTTCCACGCGAATGCGTGATCCGGTCTCGATATTCAACGCAGGGGAATGAGCGTAAACCGTCACGTTCTTCGGCAGGTTCGCCACCAGACCGACCACCAGCGCCGCCGGATTTAGCAGAATGCAATTCGGGGTATACACGGCACGATGATAGAAAGACGTGCCGAGGCGGCGAGCCAGTTCGTCTTTTTCAACCACCTGATAGGGTTCATCCAGATCGTCCAATTCACGCACATAGGTATCGATCAGGCCGTTAAACGTCGAACTGACCGCGCAGTGATATTTCCCCGCTACGCTCCAGTCGCACGCGATAGCATGGCGATCCACCTTCTCTTTCAAACGTGCCACACCGGACTGCAACAGACGACGATAAGCGGCCGCTTTTTCCAGCTCCGCCGTCGAGCTACCGATGTTGTGCGGTAAATCGATCACAAAACCAGAATTACGCCCAGAGGCATTATCGCCAATCTCTCCTGCATCCAGCAGGATAATGTGTTTATCCGGACGCTGCTCAGCCAGACGCTGCGCAAAGGCAATTCCCGCGTAGCCTGCGCCGATCACCAGCCAGTCCGCCGTTGCTTTTCCGCGCTGCTGCGGGTAATTCGGTTTATCGATAAGATCTGCCGACCAGCCATTACGATTCTGATCGAAAGGAAGATGTTTGATTTTCACAATGGTGTAAGCCTTGAAGAGAACGGGTTGTACCAGAAGACTGACGATACGCAATGCCGATTAAGATAAAGAAAGGCAGGAAGCGGTGTCCAGCAAGAAATGTCGCTAAAACTGAGAGAAATAAGTGAGAAATCAAGGTGCCTGCAAATACAAGCACCTTGACAGTATGATGCGTTATACAATCATCCGTTACACAGTCATCCGTTACACCACGCCCTGCGCCAGCATCGCGTCGGCCACTTTTACAAAGCCCGCCACGTTGGCACCGCGCACGTAGTTCGTCTGGCTATCTTCGCCGCCGTACTGCACACACGCATTGTGAATATCCAGCATGATGTGGTGCAAACGCGCATCCACCTTCTCTGCTTTCCAGCCCAAACGTGCCGCGTTTTGCGCCATTTCCAGCCCAGATGTCGCCACGCCGCCAGCGTTAGCCGCTTTGCCCGGCGCAAATAGCACGCCGGCATCAAGGAATGCGTCGGTGGCTGGGATCGTGGTTGGCATGTTGGCACCTTCTGCCACGGCTTTCACACCGTTAGCAATCAGCGTCTGCGCCGCTGGCAGATCCAGCTCATTCTGCGTGGCGCACGGCAGCGCGATATCTACCGGCACTTCCCACGGTGTTTTACCTGCGAGGTAAGTCAGCTTCGCTTCACGCGCATAATCTTCCACACGGCCATAGCGTTTATTTTTGATCTCTTCCAGCAGCGCCAGTTTCTCTGGGGTAAACCCGTTTTCATCCACTACCGTGCCGTTAGAATCCGATGCCGTGACCACACGCGCCCCCAGTTCCATCGCTTTTTCAATCGCATACTGCGCCACATTGCCGGAACCGGACACGGCAACACGCATGCCTTCAAAGCCCAGACCGTGGCGTTTCAGCATCGCTTCCGTGAAGTAGATCAGGCCGTAGCCCGTTGCTTCAGGGCGAATCAGACTGCCGCCGAACGACAGCCCTTTACCGGTGAAGACGCACGCGGTGTTGTTGGTCAGCTTCTTCATCATGCCGGTCATGAAACCGACTTCGCGGCCACCCACGCCGATGTCGCCCGCCGGAACGTCCGTATCCGCGCCCAAATGACGATACAGTTCCGTCATCAGCGCCTGACAGAAACGCATGATTTCACCCTGGCTTTTCCCTTTCGGGTTAAAGTCCGAACCGCCTTTACCACCGCCCATTGGCAGCGTCGTCAGTGCATTCTTGAACGTCTGCTCGAACCCGAGGAATTTCAGAATCGACAGGTTAACGGACGGGTGGAAACGCATGCCGCCTTTGTACGGCCCGATCGCGGAGCTGAACTGGACACGCCAAGCGCGGTTCACCTGTACCTGACCTTTATCGTCCGTCCACGCCACGCGAAACTGAATCACGCGTTCCGGTTCTACCAATCGCTCCAGCAGGCTGTAATCCGCATAGTGAGGGTTCTGCTCCAGAAAAGGCCACAGAGTGGAAAGCACTTCATTAACGGCCTGTAAAAATTCAGGCTGATGCGGATCGCGTTGTTGAACAGAATCAAGAAAACTCGCCAGAGATACGATTTGTGCCATGAACAGCTCCTGATTGAACGAATAAGCTCCCTTCTGCTTCTTTATTTTTAGACACGTAGAAGCTTGTGGGAGCGGTGAAAATGATGTTGTGTCCTCTGGACTATAACACTGGCGATGGATATTTAAGCAAGCGTTTTCTTTTCAGATAAACGTTATAATCCAATGGGATAGGAAGGGTTTTTTGGCGTTTTGAGAAGAAAAATTTGCCATAAGTTTTTGTTATATAACAAAAGGCACAGCTAAGAAGCCGTGCCTTTCATCACTGAAAAAAAATGCAAAAAAAGCTAATTTTTATTCGTCTTCATCATCACGCAGCGGCACGATGAGCATGTCGACATGCACGGTATTAATCAGTTGGCGCGCCGAAGACATCAATTTGCTCCAGAAGTCCTGATGGTGACCGCACAGCACCAGATCGGCGTCGTATTTCTTAATCGCATCAACCAGCACTTGTCCTAAATCGCCGCTGCCGCTCAGCGTCTCGCTGATAGGGTAACCTGCGCTCTGTGACAGCTCGGTCAACGCGTTCTGGGTTTCTTCAGAGATACGCTGTTGCATGTCACCCAGATTGACGTCGATAAGCCCCGTGTAGAGATCGGAGTAGTTCACATCGACGTGGATTAACGAGACTTTCGCATTGTACGGTCTTGCCATTGAAACGGCTTTTTCCACTAACACTTTGCTTTCTGGAGAAAGGTCAACAGCAATAAGGATGTGTTTGTAAGCCATAATAAGACTCCTTCCGTAAAGACTAATTAAGGGTTAGCAGCTATTTCTCCTGCCAATCTGATACTTAACAGCGGATTATAGGATAGCACTCATCCACGGTATCGGACTGTTCAGTCGATCACAACCCGTTTTCAAACCTGTTAATTCTATTGATAAGTGTAGTAGAAACCGCTCCTTTTCGCCGTTAAATCGCGCAGCTTCTCCTTTCAGAAAGGGCATTATCTCGCCGAAAATCGTCCTTCATGCCGATTGCACCAGCCCCTCTGGTACAAACGAACATTCTTCTTCTACACTACAAGTAGGGGGCGGTGCGCCTGTCCTCCACCCTCTGGGATGAAAAACGAGAACGGGGCTAGCCGTGATGCTGTTGGCTATCCAAAATGACAATAAAATCGTGCGTAAGCACGTGGCATAACTATTCGTCGTAGAAAAACATTCGTTCGTAGAAAAACAGTGCAAACAAATGTCGTAGAACGGCGTCGCGGATAATCGTAACGCTTGTCATCGGTCACCGGTGGGCTACGGGAATGTGTGACCATCGTATCTGACGAATAGAACGACCGGGAGGGAAGCATGATTAGTACATTTGCGCTTTTCTGGGCTTTATGTATCGTCTGCATCATTAATATGGCGAGGTACTACTCTTCATTGCGCGTGTTACTGCTGGTTTTGCGTGACTGTGACCCGCTGCTTTACCAATACGTTGACGGTGGGGGATTCTTTACCTCGCACGGCCAGCCAAGTAAGCAAATCAGGCTGGTAGGCTATATCTACGCACAACGCTATCTTGATCATCACGACCCTGAGTTTATTCGCCGCTGCGAGCGGGTGCGGGGACAATTCTTGCTCACGACCGCCCTGTGTGGCCTCATTGTCATCAGCCTGATTGCCATGATGATATGGTATTAAAACATCGTACTTATATAATTATTGGTACTTACACTTTCTGGTATTAACACCATGAACGTCGATAAAAAGTAAAAAGGCGATTCCCCACAGAATCGCCTTTTTTTATGACGGTTAGATCAGCTTCAATGCCAGCCAGTACAGCGTACCGGACATCAGCATTGAGATTGGTAACGTCAATACCCAGGCCAGCAGAATACTTCTTATCGTTTTGCCCTGTACGCCACCACCATCAGCAATCATCGTCCCAGCAACCGCCGAGGACAATACGTGCGTAGTGGAAACGGGCATACCGGTGTAGCTGGCAACGCCAATCGACAGCGCCGCCGTCACCTGTGCTGAAACGCCCTGTGCGTAGGTCATGCCTTTCTTACCAATCTTCTCACCGATGGTTACCGCTACGCGTTTCCAGCCCACCATCGTGCCCAGAGACAGCGCCAACGCAACAGCGACGATAATCCAGAGAGGCGCATACTCAACCGTCTGCAGCATGTCTTTACGCAGGTTGCTCAGGTAGCGTTTATCTTCACCTGACGTCTCTGGTAGTTTGATCACCCGATCCATCGTGTCCGAGATACACATCAGCAAACGCCGCACTCTGCTGCGGTCGTCAGGGTTCAGTTGGTCGTAACTTTTCAGGTTATTCAGCAAGCCCTGTGCACGTTCAATCGCAATCATTACGCGCGAACTGTCGCAATGAAATTCTTTCTGACCGTTACTGGGAATGGTGTTTTCCGGCGCAGGAATAACAGGAGGGGACAGGTCGATAACGTGCGTCAACGCGTCGCCATGCTGCTTGTAGTATTCCTGCAAATTGACAACGGCATCGCGGGTACGACTGATGTCATAGCCAGACGCGTTCATGTTGACAATGAACCCAGCTGGCGCAACGCCAATCAGCACCAGCATAATCAAGCCGATACCTTTCTGACCGTCGTTTGCCCCATGAGAGAAGCTCACCCCAATTGCCGATAAAATCAGCGCGGTACGCGTCCAGAATGGTGGCTTACGCTTGCCATCCTGTTTTTCGCGATCGACAGGCGTCAGGTGCACACGCTTACGCTTTTTACTGTTGTTCCAGAACCGACGCAGCACCAGCAGCATCAGACCCGCAACCACCATCCCCACAATCGGCGATAGTAACAACGACAGGAAAATGCTGATCATTTTTGGCACATTCAACGCATCCACGACGGACGTATTCGTCAGCAGCGCGTTAGTCAAACCAATACCGATAATAGAGCCGATCAGCGTGTGAGAACTGGAGGCAGGAATACCAAAATACCAAGTACCCAGATTCCAGATAATCGCGGCCAGCAGCATGGAAAACACCATGGCCAGACCGTGCGCCGAACTCACGTTCAGCAATAAATCCGTGGGGAGAAGGTGAACAATTGCATAGGCTACGCTCAGGCCGCCCAGCAGTACACCGAAGAAATTAAAGATACCCGCCATAACAACGGCAAACTCTGCACGCATAGCGCGGGTATAAATAACAGTGGCAACGGCATTCGCAGTATCGTGAAAACCGTTAATGGCTTCATACATGAGTACAAACAACAAAGCCAATATCAACATCAGGCCGGTGTAGTAATCCAATCCGGCAAATAAATGTAGCATAAACGTTAGGCCATTTAGTGGTCATGAACGCGGCGCATTATCGGCGACAAGCAGGGGTCGGGAAAAGCAAAATATGACTTTTTTTTGACTTAATCTGTGATGGGGATCAGAGGGGAAATCACTTAATCAATAAAAATCAAATAATTATATATTTTTACTAAAATACGCAAATTGTTACGCTGGTGTCGAACAACAACCAACACTACAATTTGCCGCCCTGCGGCTTATCCGCACACGACGACCCAAGATAGATAACATCACTCATCGGAGAAATGCATTGTGGAACAGTTTGACGTTGTCATCATCGGTGCTGGTGCAGCAGGCATGTTTTGTGCGGCACAGGCGGGACAACGCGGACTGCGTGTGCTACTGCTCGATAATGGCAAGAAAGCTGGCCGGAAAATATTGATGTCCGGCGGCGGTCGCTGCAACTTTACCAATATGTATGCAGAACCGGCGGCGTACTTGTCCCACAATCCTCATTTTTGCAAATCGGCACTGGCGCGTTATACCCAATGGGATTTCATCAGCCTGGTCAATAACCATCGCATCGCTTACCACGAGAAAACACTCGGTCAGCTATTCTGCGATGATTCCGCACAGCAAATCGTGGACATGCTGCTAACCGAGTGTGAACGGGCTAACGTCACTCTCCGTCTGCGCAGTGAAGTCACCTCGGTGGAGAAATCAGACGATCGGTTCACCATCCAGCTAAACAACGGCACATCATTCCAGAGCGCATCGCTGGTCGTTGCCAGCGGCGGTCTATCCATGCCCGGTCTGGGCGCGACGCCGTTCGGTTACCAGCTCGCCGCACAGTTCGGTATCAACGTGCTCCCCACTCGCGCCGCACTGGTGCCCTTCACGCTGCACAAACCGCTGCTCGAACAGCTGCAAACACTCTCCGGCGTCTCCGTGCCTACCGTCGTCACCGCAGAAAACGGCGTGACGTTCCGTGAAAACATCCTGTTTACGCACCGTGGGCTCTCTGGCCCCGCTATTTTGCAGATCTCCAGCTACTGGCAGGCGGGTGAATTCGTCACCATCAATCTGCTGCCCGACCGCGATCTCACCCAGCTTATTAATGACGAGCGCGCCGCTCATCCGAACCAAAGCCTGAAGAACACGCTGGCACAGTGGCTGCCTAAACGGCTAGTTGAATGCCTGCAAGCATTAGGACAACTGCCGGACGTCACGTTGAAACAGCTCAACAGCGCACAGCAAACGCAGATGGAACAGAGCCTGCAACAGTGGCGCGTACAGCCAAACGGCACGGAAGGCTACCGAACGGCCGAGGTAACCATTGGCGGCGTTGACACCCGCACTCTCTCCTCCAAAACGATGGAAGCCAATGCGGTTCCGGGGCTGTATTTCATCGGTGAAGTGGTCGATGTGACCGGCTGGCTCGGCGGCTATAACTTCCAATGGGCGTGGAGTTCAGCATGGGCGTGTGCGCAAGCGCTGCCTTTCTGCAAATAAGCACTATAATAACTGCTATTCAGCGCTCTCCTTTAATTCACGGGGAAAAGGACGTCTCTATATAGGCCTCTGCTGCCAGAAAGGAGATGTGGATGAGTCCCAGACTTAGCAAACATAACATCAATCTGTTGCAGCGACTGATCGCAGGCATGCTGCCGCTGCTGCTTGGATTGCTGTTCATGTTTGTTGAATCCAGATTAATGGTAAAGCGTGATCTGGAATCCACCGCGCAAATCGCGATGCATTATGCCGAGAATATTTCGACACAGGCATGGAATAGGGTGGATAGCCTCCAGCGCTTTCATGGCCAGCCCTGCGACGTTATCGGTGATGAGCTGCGACGTCTTGGTTCAGTCTTTTCTTATTTTCGTGCTATCGGCGTTATCCATAATACCAACGTCTATTGCTCTTCAACGTTTGGCAACACGGTGACGCCAATAAGTCGCATTATTCAACAGCCGTTGCCAGAACGCTATTCCGAACGCTGGAGCCTGTCAATTGCAGGCTCCGACAACGTGAAAGAACGCTCGGCGCTGATCTTCGTCCAGATGCCTCTTACGGGTTACGGCGCTTACGCCATGGTTGATGCGCAGTATCTGATCGACCTCATGATGGCGATAAGCGAAATTCGCGGCTACCAGCTTATCCTGCAAATGGATAACGGCCACCCGATTCAAACTGGCCCAGCGATTACGCCCAGTATCGGCCTATTTTCTACTGCTGCGCTTGAAATCAAATCGAACCGCTTCCCGATTACCCTCAATGTTATCGCCCCCGCTTCTCAAGAAATAACCTACTGGAAGCAGGCATTCTTCACGTTTCTGCCACTGGCGATTATTCTCTCTCTGCTTTTCACTACGGCGCTGTGGTATTGGCAAAAACGTAAACTATTATTCCGCGACGAAATCCGTAAGGGCATCGCTAACGGCGAGTTTTCTGTCTATTACCAACCCATCTATGATGCAGAGACACGAACCTGCACCGGCGTTGAGACATTGCTGCGTTGGCGACGCAGCAATGGGAAGTGGATCAGGCCCGATATATTTATCTCTGCCGCCGAAGCAGAAAGTATGATTATTCCCATCACTCGGCATTTATTTGATTTGGTCGCGTCAGATATTGCCAGTTGGCAGGTAAAACCGGGGTTTCATCTGGGGCTAAACGTTGCAGCCGAGCATTTGCATCATCCCAGTTTTGTCTCAGACGTACACCGCTTCGCCGAGAAGGTCGCCTCTCATTCATTAAGCATTACGCTGGAACTGACAGAACGTAACCTCATCAGCAACGGTCCTGAAATCATACAGCGCCTGCATCAGTTGCGTGCAGATGGCTTTATGATTGCCATTGATGACTTTGGCACCGGACACTGTTCACTCTCTTATCTGCAAAACTTTCCGCTGGATTACCTAAAAATAGATCAGGGATTCGTGAGCGCCATTTCATCACCGGATGAAGAAGCACCTATTCTTGATGCGATTATTAATTTGAGCCATCGCATCAATCTTCAATCCGTCGCGGAAGGCGTAGAAACCGAGCAACAGCTCATGTATTTGCAGCGGCGCGGCGTCAAATATATTCAGGGGTTTCTTTACGCTAAACCGATGAACAATGAATCGTTTCTCGTCTGGCTTCACTACAATGGCAATAAATCGATAGAAAGTTTTATGAAAAAAAATGAAGAAGGAAAAAAGCACGACTAACCGGCGGAAATTTATCCACCGGTTTTATATGATATAAATCAGAAACGATAACCGACGCCAACATTAAAAGCATCTACGCGCGTTTCATAAACCTTCGTGCCTTCATAGCCAATATCAATCGCCCAGTTTGCTACTGGCGTAATTTGAATACCGGCACCGTAAGCAAAGCTGGATTTACTTTCACTCCCCGATTCACGGACAGCATCTCCCTCTTCCCAACTGGATTTACCGCGCCCAATACCCGCCAAGCCATAAACGCTGACATAGTCGTTAAAACGGTAGGATGGCCCAGCCATGAGTGAATAATATTTCAGCTTATAAACATCACTACTTGAATTCTGATAATACTCTGTTTGCTCGGCACTCACATAAGTGAAAGAACCAATAATGCCAAGAGCGGAATCACCCTGATAATGGTATTTGGCTGTAATTCCTTTTGGATCTTTAAAGTTATCGACTTTCGCCTGAGCATAACCCAAAGATACCGTTTGTGTTGCCTGAGCAACAGACATTCCCATGGCACAAGCAATCAGAGTGGAAAGCAGCAGTGTTGTTTTTTTCATGATCTAAACATCTTCCATGTTTGAATAAAAAGACGGTTTCAACAAAGCGAATATATGAATATCGCGATATGTTCTCCGCACATAAACTTACATTTAAATACGGCGAGGTAAAGTCAGTATTATTTTTAAACAATGTAAGTGTATTTTATTTTAGTCATTAAAAAACAAAAGGATAAATAACATAAAGGATAATGAACACCCTATTTCATGTCCAGTTTTTGGGAACATTCTGAACTAAAATCAAGGAAAATATGGCAATGAACGACGTCGAAAAAGGTCGAGATAAAGCCCTATTTTTATAAAGGACTCATTTGACAAAGGACGATTTTTATAAGCGAACAGTGTTATAAACGAGTAGTGTGGATAGACGATGTTACAAGAGAAAACAAAAGAGGAAAGATTGACTTACTGAGGAAGAAAATTGGTCGGCGAGAGAGGATTCGAACCTCCGACCCACTGGTCCCAAACCAGTTGCGCTACCAAGCTGCGCTACTCGCCGAATGCGGGCGCATCTTACTGCTACCCTATTGGAGCGTCAATACCTTTTTAGCAAAAGGATTTCGGCTGCCGCTAAAGTGTCCATCTCTTGCATTGACAGCCTGAAACCGACGTCCTTGTCCGTGATTCACGTCACTGAGCAGGTTTCTGACACCAGTTATTTTTAGGGTTAATACCGCCGTCAGGCGATGTGTATCCCACACAGCCGAGAACCGTGTCAAACAGCTCTTCATGACGATGTGTTTTGCCAACACGCTGCTGCGCTTTCAACTGCTCAAACGCATTTAAATTATCACTGTCAGCCAAAAACTGGTCCGAAGCCCATACCATCATAGGAGAGCGGAACTGCTCAGGCGGCGCCATCTCACGTGGTGTACCGTGCAAATGGTAGTTTTCATCGATCGACTCACCGTGATCGGATGAATAAAACAGAATCGCTTTCTTATCGCGAACCTGATCAATAACGCTATCAATAAAGCTATCGGTATAGAGCACACTGTTATCGAAAGCATTAATCAACTGTTCACGCGTACAGGAGGCATCCACGCCCATACATTCAGGTTGATAGCGCGCATAGCTACGAGGATAACGCATGGAATACAGGTAGTGAGAACCTTTGGTATGCAGCACAATCAAATGCTTCCCCTTGGGGTAGCGCTCCAACGACTCCTTGACCTCATCAACCAACAACATATCCTGTACCGATTTACCGTCATTGTGCTTCTCTGACGCAATCATTTCGCGGAAAGAGTAGTTGTTCGCCTCAATGCTATTGTAGAACCACACCTCACTTTGCATGGCAAACAGCTCGGAGGTAAAGCCCAACTCTTTCAATACAGCAAAGATATTCTGTTCTTTCAGCGTTCGCTGCGGGTTGTCTTCTGTACCACCTTCTCGCACAAACATACAGCGCATGGAAAGCTTGGTGGAGGTATCACATGACTGACCACGGAATGCGACCAGATTCTTTTCTTTCGATAGCTTTGGCGTCGTATCCCGCTCGTAGCCTAATAGCTCCATATGATCCCAGCGAGTTGTTTCACCGATAATGAAAATTACGTAGGTATCATCAATGCCTTTCGGCGGAACATAGGTGAAATGCTGAGCCGGATCGAAAAGATTGGAAGAGTCCTGACTCTCATCATACTTGGTGTAGGCAAATAACCCTAACGCAGACAACCAGTTAGAGGGCAGATACGAGTGAGCCACTACGCCGCCATAGCTCGGCAAATCCACATTAGCTTTTCTCTCAGATACCGACTGAATATTGTCCATATAGCGAAGCGGCATCCAAACCAACGCCACAACAGCGACAAGAACCACAAGAGGAATCAAACGCTTTCCTGGCGACTTAAGCTGTTCGATCAGCGTATGACGCAGCGAATTCTTCCAGATCAAAAATAGCGGTAGCGCACTCACCGCCAGCATCCACAGGAAAAAACGAAAACCAATAACTTCTTTAGAAAGATCAATATCTGTGGTCATGACCGCAGCAATGATGCCATAGCCGATCACCACGTTAAAAAACGTCATGTAATAGCTAGCGGCAACGGAAATCAACACCAGGAGAGAAGCGATAATTCGATAAAAACGACGCCCCCCGAGTGAAATAATTCTCATCAGGAAAAAGGTAAATAAGATACTCGTCGTCAATTCGACAAGAGCGGGAATAAACGTTGGAACCTGGTTACCAGCAGAGAGTGAGAAATAATCAAATCGGCGATAATACACTGAGATATTTAGAAAAAGACCAATGTAGATTGCCAGGACAAACGATAATTTGGGTTGCGAAAAAGATGCTACAAACTTCATTATGACAAGTGCTCCAACAAACCTTTCTTATTATCTGAAGCTATACGACAACATCTCTATGTCCGAGTTCAACAGAGATAACCAGACTCTCAAGCATTTTATATCGCAAAACAGCAAATAGGTTTAAACTGTTCAATTTATAATCTTTATTTATGATTACGTAGGGGAAAAAGAAAAAAACACCCCTTTTATGTGAATGAATCTATGAAAAAATAAAAGACACGCTCCCAATCTGTTATGAAAAATTACCACCACTTATCTATGTACGCCTTCACGACCTAATCGGGCAATTAATTCCACCACGATAGGGTGCTTCAGGAACGCCATAATCTCTTCCGCGCGTCGCTCCCCAATACCAGAGAACTGTCGCCACTGTTGCGCTGTCCATTGCTGTAACGCCAGCCACCCCACATTATCCAATGCGCTACTGGCGGAACGAGGCACAGGAATACCCAGCGCAAGCAGCCAACGAGATAATGGCATCTGCCGTGCAGACTGTAAGCTTGTATAAATATCTCGCGCTCGCTTATCGCCCATACCATTGACTGCATTAAGCTGTGCCTCCGTCAGAAACAACCATGACAGCACATCTTCCAGTAAATCATGCTGTATCAAGCGCAGCCACATCCCTTCACGCACTCCCGCCAGATTTAAACCATGTTCTCCACTCAACCAGACTAAGCGCGCCAGAAATTGCTGCTGACAAACCACGCTATACCGAAAACAGCTAAGAGCATGGAAATCATGTTCATTGGGGGAAGCGATGGCAGGCCGCTCAGTGCCACGCCATACCACACTATCCAAACGTGGAATCCCCTGCCCTGCCAGACTGACGCTCACTCGATCGCCGGGCAACACGTCCCACTGTTTCCAACGAGACAGCGAACCGACATTCACCCGACTGACCGATTTGTCGTCCAGTTGCAGAGGATTAAGTTTTAACACCACAGCGATCTTACCCGTCCGCCCGACAGAAAACGCCACATCAGTGACTTCCGCAACCTGATGAACAGGCGGATATTTCCATGCGACCGCCCAGTCAGCTGAGGTATTACGCCAATAGCGCCCCAGCGGCTCTTTAGTCTGGCGGATAACGACGCCATCCGTCACGAAGGGCAACGGGTTGTGGTACCAGTCATGACGCCATTTTTCCGCGTCAGCGAATGACCCAATCGCATGGGTATAGTCCGCCGTCATGGCAAACCCCATTTCCTTCAATTTCTCCAGACGTTCGGGCATCGTCATTGGGCCATCCGGCCACTCCCAGACAAACAGCCCCATCTGCGACAACACGGGAGAGGGTTGATGACGACGCATCTCACCGGCCACGACCGAGCGGGCATTCACTCCACCCTGAATACGTTGCCGATGATCGGTCATCTTCAGAAAAAGCTCCCCTTGTAGTACCAATGAGGAAGGCGCATCGGCCAATAAATGCGGGATTCCCGGAATCAGACGAACTTTTTCCGTCCAGTCTTCACCTTGCAGGCCGTTACCCCGGCTAACCGCAGATACAAGCCTGCCGCGCTGATAGACCAGCGTAACGGCCACACCATCAACTTTTGGCTGAATCCATAAATCCTCACGCTGGGCGATCCATTGCATCAACTGTCTACGATCGGACAATTTTTTCAGTCCCGTATGGGCAACAGGATGAGGCTGCTTGCCATTATCGGGTAACCGGACGGGAATAGGGTTTTGGGGCTGAAAACACCCTAACCACTGGTTTAACTGTTCCCTAAGCTGATCATAAACGTCATCTTCTATTGGGTTTTTCCCTTCGGTGTAATACACATCATCCCACTGCTCTAACTGATGGTGTAGCGCATCAATTTCTTTGCTGGCGCGCGTGTTATCCCAATCGGGGCAAACCTGAGCCGCTGCGGCAAAACCGCTGCTCCCACCAACAACAATGATGATCAAAAATGCGCGTATCCTGAGCCACATAATCCCTCCAGCCATCCATTAGCGAATGGCCGCAGTACATAGCAATGTAGAGAAAAATACGAGGCACAAAAAAGAGAAATGCCAAACGCGCCGCAAGATGATTTATCGTTTGCAGCGCCTGTAAAAAAGACAGGAACACGCGTCGCAATCTCAAAAAAACACGTTGGAAAACGATTTGTCCGCTGGCATAACGAAAAAACAGTCAGCAGAGAATTTATCGCAGCGCGACTGATGACATATTGGCGTGTATAATGCGGGGATATACGCATTCTCCTGCTGCGTATCGACATTCACCATCGTAACCATGAATAAAACTTCATTATGGCTCAAGGCACGTTATATATCGTTTCTGCTCCCAGTGGCGCTGGGAAATCCAGCCTGATTCAGGCGTTACTAAAAACTCAGCCGCTTTACGACACTCAGGTATCGATTTCGCATACCACTCGCGCTAAACGACCGGGAGAAAATCACGGCGAACATTATTTCTTCGTCGAAGTCGATGAATTTAAGCGTATGATTCAGGATGACGAGTTTCTGGAACACGCTGAAGTCTTCGGTAATTACTATGGTACATCCCGACCGGCCATTGAGCAGGTATTAGCGACGGGCGTTGATGTTTTTCTGGATATCGACTGGCAAGGTGCCAAGCAAATCCGCGCCCAGATGCCGCTCGCGCGCAGTATTTTCATTCTGCCGCCGTCAAAAGAAGAGCTCGCTCGTCGCCTGCGCGGCCGTGGACAAGACAGCGATGAAGTCATTGCCCGCCGTATGTCTCAGGCAGTGGCTGAAATGACGCACTATGGCGAGTATGATTATCTGATTGTGAATGATGATTTCGATCTGGCGTTACTCGATCTGAAAACCATTATCCGCGCCGAACGTCTGCGTTTGAGCAGACAACAGGTTCGGCATGATGCATTAATCACCAAACTATTGGCAGACTGACGCCTCTTTCAGTATGATGCGCAGTCATTTTATTTCCTGTGGAGTAGCACATTATGGCACGCGTAACTGTTCAAGACGCTGTAGAGAAAATTGGTAACCGTTTTGACCTGGTGTTGGTCGCTGCTCGTCGCGCCCGTCAAATCCAGACTGGCGGCAAAGATCCGCTGGTTCCTGAAGAAAACGATAAGTACACCGTGATCGCACTGCGTGAGATCGAAGAAGGTCTGATCAACAACCAGATTCTGGATGTTCGTGACCGTCAGGAACAGCAAGAGCAGGAAGCCGCAGAGATTCAGGCGGTTACCGCGATTGCTGAAGGCCGTCGTTAATCACACCACGAGTCGCCCTTGTACATTTTTGAAAGCCTTAATCTGCTGATTCAACGTTATCTGCCAGAAGATCAGATCAAACGTTTACAGCAGGCTTACTTAGTTGCACGTGATGCTCACGAGGGGCAGACTCGCTCCAGCGGTGAACCCTATATCACACACCCTGTTGCCGTCGCCTGTATTCTGGCGGAGATGCGTCTCGATTACGAAACGCTGATGGCGGCACTGCTGCATGATGTCATAGAGGACACTCCCGCCACCTATCAGGACATGGAACAGCTTTTCGGTAAAAGCGTTGCTGAACTGGTAGAAGGCGTGTCCAAGCTGGACAAGCTGAAGTTCCGTGATAAGAAAGAAGCGCAGGCTGAAAACTTTCGCAAAATGATCATGGCGATGGTGCAGGATATTCGCGTCATCCTGATCAAGCTCGCAGACCGTACCCATAACATGCGCACACTGGGCTCATTGCGCCCTGACAAGCGCCGCCGCATTGCCCGCGAAACGCTGGAAATATACAGTCCGCTGGCACATCGGTTGGGTATCCATCACCTCAAAACCGAGCTGGAAGAACTGGGTTTTGAGGCGCTGTATCCGAACCGTTATCGCGTCATTAAAGAGGTCGTCAAGGCCGCACGCGGTAACCGTAAGGAGATGATTCAAAAAATCCTGTCGGAAATTGAAGGGCGCTTGACGGAAGCCGGAATTGCCTGCCGCGTCAGCGGTCGCGAAAAACACCTGTATTCCATCTACTGCAAAATGCACCTGAAAGAACAGCGTTTTCACTCCATCATGGATATCTACGCATTTCGGGTCATCGTCAAAGAGCTGGATACCTGCTATCGCGTGCTCGGTCAGGTTCACAGCCTGTATAAGCCGCGACCAGGTCGGGTGAAGGACTATATCGCTATTCCCAAAGCCAACGGCTATCAATCGCTGCACACGTCGCTGATTGGTCCGCACGGCGTGCCAGTTGAAGTACAAATTCGCACCGACGACATGGATCAAATGGCGGAAATGGGTGTTGCCGCGCACTGGGCCTATAAGGAAGGCGAAAGTAGCACTACCGCACAGGTACGCGCTCAACGTTGGATGCAAAGCCTGCTGGAACTCCAACAAAGCGCCGGTAGCTCATTTGAATTTATCGAAAGCGTGAAGTCCGATCTCTTCCCTGACGAGATGTACGTCTTCACGCCGGAAGGCCGTATTGTGGAACTCCCCGCTGGTGCGACGCCCGTCGATTTCGCCTACGCGGTACACACCGATATCGGCCATGCCTGTGTCGGCGCGCGCGTCGATCGTCAGCCTTACCCACTTTCACAGTCGCTCACCAGCGGCCAAACCGTTGAAATCATTACCGCGCCAGGTGCCAGGCCGAATGCCGCATGGCTTAACTTTGTCGTGAGTTCCAGAGCGCGATCCAAAATCCGCCAGATGCTGAAAAACCTCAAGCGTGATGATTCCGTGAGCCTCGGTCGCCGTTTGTTGAACCACGCATTGGGCAACGGTCGCAAACTCTCCGACATCCCTGAGAAATCTATTCAGCTTGAGCTTGAGCGCATGAAGCTCGCGACGCTGGACGATTTGATGGCAGAAATTGGTATGGGTAATGCCATGAGCGTCGTCGTGGCGAAAAATCTGCTGAACGAACAATCGGAACTGGGAACAACCGGGCTGCGCAAGTTGCCGATCAAAGGCGCAGATGGCGTCATGATCTCCTTTGCCAAATGCTGCCGCCCTATCCCCGGCGACCCGATCATCGCCCACGTCAGCCCCGGTAAAGGGTTAGTTATTCACCATGAATCCTGTCGTAACATTCGCGGCTATCAGAAAGAACCTGAAAAATTCATGGCGGTAGAGTGGGATAAGGTGACGGAGCAAGAGTTCATCGCCGAAATCAAAGTCGATATGTTCAACCATCAGGGCGCGCTAGCGAACCTGACGGCAGCGATCAACGCCGCGAACTCCAATATTCAGAGCATCAATACGGAAGAGAGAGACGGCCGCGTATACAGCGCCTTTATCCGTCTCACCACCCTTGATCGCGTTCATCTGGCCAATATTATGCGTAAAATCCGCGTAATGCCGGATGTCATCAAAGTTAACCGTAACCGAAATTAATCGTCATGACCCCTCAACGTTATGCACGTATAAGAGAAATGCTCAACTGTCGTCAGCCCGATCTGACGATTTGCATGGAGCAGGTGCATAAACCCCATAATATTTCCGCCGTTATCCGTACGGCGGATGCCGTCGGCGTGCATCAGGTCCATGCGATTTGGCCCACCAGCCGGATGAAAACGCTGGTTTCCTCCGCGGCAGGCAGTAATAGCTGGGTGCAGGTGAAAACCCACCGCAATATCGGTGATGCGGTTGGTCACCTGAAAGCCGAGGGCATGCAGGTTCTGGCGACCAATTTGTCTGAGCACGCGGTTGATTTTCGGGAAATTGATTACACCCGCCCGACCTGTATTCTGCTCGGACAAGAAAAAACGGGCATTACTGCCGAAGCACTCAAACTGGCCGATCGGGATATCATCATTCCGATGACTGGCATGGTGCAATCGCTGAATGTTTCCGTAGCCTCAGCGTTGATCCTGTATGAAGCGCAGCGCCAGCGCCAGATCGCTGGCATGTATCAGCGCGAAGACAGTCCGCTGGATGAAGAAGAGCAGCAGCGGCTGCTTTTTGAAGGGGGCTATCCGGTACTGGCACGCGTCGCAAAACGTAAAGGGCTGCCTCGCCCTCATATCGACCATCAGGGTCAAATTGTCGCGGATACCCCGTGGTGGGCCGCGATGCAATCGTCGGAGTGCTGATGAAAGGCCGCCTGCTTAACACCCAACCGCTGAGTACACTCGCCGGCGTGGGTGCCAGTCAGGCAGCGAAACTCGCGCGACTCGGGCTGGAAACCGTGCAGGATCTCCTGTTGCACCTGCCTTTACGCTACGAAGACCGCACACATCTTTACCCCATTGGCGACCTCCTTCCCGGTATGTATGCCACCGTGGAAGGTGAAATTCTACGTAACGACATCACCTTTGGCAGCCGTCGTATGTTGACCTGTCAAATCAGCGATGGCAGCGGCATGCTGACCATGCGCTTCTTCAATTTCAACGCCGCAATGAAGAACAGTCTCGCTCCGGGACAGCGTGTTACCGCTTATGGTGAAATCAAGCGCGGTAAAATCGGTGCGGAGATCATCCATCCTGAATATCGTGTTCAGGGGGATAATACGCAGGTTGAGCTACAGGAATCACTCACGCCAGTTTATCCCTCCACGGAAGGTATTCGTCAGGCAACACTACGCAAGCTCACCGATCAGGCGCTGGCATTGCTCGATGCCAACCCCATTGATGAGTTGCTACCTGAATCCCTGAGCCGCTCGCTCATTAGTCTGCCGGATGCACTGCGCACGTTACATCGCCCCCCGCCGGATATGCAGCTCAGTGAACTGGAACACGGCAAGCACCCCGCGCAGCAGCGACTGATTATGGAAGAGCTACTGGCGCACAACCTGAGTATGCTCGCCGTGCGGGCCGGGGAACAGCGACATAAAGCCTCATCGCTACAGGAGAACGACGGCCTGAAGCAGCAGTTGCTCGCCGCCCTACCTTTCACCCCCACGCAGGCGCAAAAACGTGTCGTCGCTGAAATTGAAAGGGATATGGCGAAAGACTTCCCAATGATGCGTTTGGTACAGGGTGATGTAGGCTCAGGGAAAACACTGGTCGCCGCGTTGACAGCATTACGTGCCATTGCCAACGGCAAACAGGTTGCATTAATGGCACCCACAGAGCTATTGGCCGAACAACACGCCCATAATTTCCGTCAGTGGTTTGAACCGCTGGGGCTTGAAGTAGGCTGGCTGGCTGGCAAACAAAAAGGAAAAGCGCGTCAGGCGCAGCAGGATGCCATCGCCAGCGGTCAGGTTTCCATGGTGGTCGGAACGCACGCCATTTTCCAGCAGCAGGTGAAATTCAACGGGCTGGCATTAGTCATTATTGATGAACAGCACCGCTTTGGCGTGCATCAACGCCTTGCGCTGTGGGAAAAAGGCGAAGAACAGGGCTTTCACCCTCATCAATTGATTATGACCGCCACACCGATTCCCCGCACGCTGGCGATGACGGCCTATGCCGATCTGGATACGTCCGTCATTGATGAACTACCGCCGGGCAGAACCCCAGTCACCACGGTCGCCATACCGGATTCACGCCGCAGCGACATCATCGAACGTGTGAATAGCGCCTGCCAGCAGGAAGGGCGGCAGGCCTATTGGGTGTGTACGCTGATCGAAGAATCCGATCTACTGGAAGCGCAGGCGGCAGAGGCTACCAGTGAAGAGCTAAAAGCTGCTCTGCCGAATCTCAAGGTCGGATTAGTTCACGGCCGCATGAAAGCGCAGGAAAAGCAGGCGGTGATGCAGGCCTTCAAACAGGGCGAGCTGCAACTGCTGGTGGCAACCACCGTCATCGAAGTGGGTGTTGATGTACCGAATGCCAGCCTGATGATCATCGAGAACCCAGAGCGTCTGGGTCTGGCACAGCTGCACCAGTTGCGTGGGCGCGTCGGACGCGGCGCAGTGGCGTCTCACTGCGTACTGCTCTACAAAACGCCAATGAGCAAAACTGCCCAGAAACGGCTTCAGGTTCTGCGCGATAGCAACGATGGTTTTGTTATCGCTCAGCGCGATTTGGAAATTCGCGGGCCGGGCGAGTTATTAGGTACACGGCAAACCGGCAATGCCGAGTTCAAAGTAGCCGACCTCCTGCGCGATCAGGATCTGATTCCGCAAGTGCAGCGCGTTGCGCGCCATCTCCATGAGCACTACCCCGAACATGCCATTGCGCTAATCGAACGCTGGCTACCCGAGCGGGCCCGCTACACCAACGCCTAATCACAGCCACACATTCTTCCTTTTTCTAAAAAACTCGCCGCCAGCACTCATGCTGCAAGAAGTATGACATTGCATATCCCGCTAAATAATAAGGCTTTGCTTATCACACAACATTCATATCGAAAAGATGAGCTGGCAAACGTTTGCTTTCAACAAAGAGATCATTAAAATGCGCTCTTTGTCGTTTCAGGAACGCCAACTTACATCATGACTACCACCACGGAAACGCCCCAAACAGAAGCCGCTACTGCACCTCAGCGTAGTGAACTCATCTATCGTCTTGAAGACAGGCCACCGCTGCCGCAAACGCTGTTCGCCGCCAGCCAGCATCTGCTGGCCATGTTTGTTGCGGTGATTACCCCCGCGCTACTGATCTGTCAGGCATTAGGTTTACCCGCTCAGGATACGCAGCGCATCATCAGCATGTCGCTTTTCGCTTCCGGTCTGGCCTCTGTGCTACAAATTAAAACCTGGGGCCCTGTCGGTTCTGGTCTGCTATCTATTCAGGGCACCAGCTTTAACTTCGTGACACCACTGATTATGGGTGGACTGGCACTGAAGAATGGTGGGGCAGATGTTCCCACCATGATGGCGGCGCTGTTCGGTACGCTGATGGTCGCGTCCTTCACTGAAATCATTCTTTCACGCTTCCTGCATTTAACCCGCCGCATCATTACCCCGCTGGTTTCCGGCATTGTGGTGATGATCATTGGTCTGTCGCTGATTCAGGTCGGCCTGACTTCTATCGGCGGCGGCTATGCTGCGATGGGTAATAACACCTTCGGTGCGCCTAAGAACTTATTGCTGGCAGGTGTGGTACTGCTGGTTATTATTCTGCTGAACCGCCAACGGAACCCCTACCTGCGCGTCGCCTCTCTGGTCATCGCCATGGCGGTGGGCTATTTGGGTGCCTGGCTGATGGGCATGCTGCCGGAAAATACGTCTTCGCAACACGATACGGCCATCATGGTGCCAACACCGCTGTATTACGGTTTAGGTTTTGACTGGAACCTGCTGATCCCACTGATGCTAGTCTTTATGGTGACGTCGTTAGAAACCATCGGTGACATCACCGCGACCTCCGACGTGTCTGAGCAGCCGGTCAAAGGCCCGCTGTACATGAAACGCTTAAAAGGCGGCGTGCTGGCAAACGGTCTGAACTCTTGCCTTTCCGCCGTATTCAATACCTTCCCTAATTCTTGCTTCGGCCAGAATAACGGCGTCATCCAGCTTACTGGTGTTGCCAGCCGCTATGTGGGTTTCGTGGTGTCGCTGATGCTGATCGCACTGGGGCTGTTCCCTGCCGTTAGCGGATTTGTACAGCATATTCCAGAGCCGGTTCTGGGCGGCGCCACTATCGTGATGTTTGGTACGATCGCCGCTTCCGGTGTGCGCATTGTGTCCCGCGAGCCGCTAAACCGTCGCGCTATCATGATTATTGCGCTGTCGCTGGCCGTTGGCCTTGGCGTATCGCAGCAGCCGCTGATTC
Source organism: Pectobacterium sp. CFBP8739 (assembly GCF_013449375.1). GTDB lineage: Bacteria > Pseudomonadota > Gammaproteobacteria > Enterobacterales > Enterobacteriaceae > Pectobacterium. The sequence goes on from NZ_JACDRR010000009.1 coordinate 116,068, forward strand.
TGCAATTCGCGCCGGATTGGATTAAAACATTACTGTCTTCCGGTATTGCCGCTGGCGGTATTACCGCAATCGTGCTGAATTTGGTCTTCCCACACGAAGAAAAATAGCGCCAGCCCGCAATAATTTCTGTTCAGTTTCATGTAAAAGCGCGCGGTGATGCAACACCGCGCGCTTTTTACTGTCTGTAACAGCATTACCTATTGAGCCTTCAGGGAAATTACGGCATAAGAACAGTTCTCCCTGACGATTGGCATGGACTGACACGATGAAATTTATCGGGAAATTATTGCTGACCCTATTGCTTCTGGCCTTTTTAGCGCTGGTAGTCATATACGTATTACTGCAAACCAGTTGGGCGGCAGGCTGGGTAAGTAATTGGGTAAACCAGAACACCGACTACCAGTTGTCACTGGGAAAAATAAATCATGACTGGTCAACAGCCGATCATATCCAACTCACCGACGTCAGTTTCGGTCAGAAAAACCAGCCGCCGACACTCACCGCCAAACAGGTTTCAGCTGGGTTTAGCGTGCGCCAGATTACCGATCCGCACCATTTCGCCAGTCTGGAGCTGGAAGGAGGCACGCTAAATCTTTCCTCTCAGGCCTCCACACTTCCTATCGAAGCCGATCTGCTACAGCTGCGCACGATGGCACTGCAGGCGAAAGACGGCGACTGGCGGCTGAATGGTCAACAGATTAACGGTGGAATGGCACCCTGGCAGCCCGAAGCGGGTTATCTGCTGGGCAAACAGGGGCAATTCCAGCTCAGCGCCCGTTCACTCGAACTCAACGATATTCCTGCCAGTCAGGTCTTGGTTCAGGGAGAAATCAACCATAACCAGCTGATTCTGAGCAATTTCGGTGCCGATGTTGCTCAAGGGCAACTAACAGGCAACGCCAGTCGCGCAGAAGATGGCAGTTGGCAGATCGGTAACCTCCGGCTCAGCAATGTCCGTTTGCAAACGCAGAGAACGCCGGAAGCCTTCTGGCAACCCGTGACCGAGCTGCCTTCCGTTACGGTTAACCGCTTTGATCTGATTGATGCCCGTATTGAAGGGCCGGGATGGGCGTTTATCGACTTGGATGTTGCCCTGCAAAATGTCACGTTTAAGCAGAATGACTGGCAGAGCGAAGACGGAACGCTGTCGTTCAATGCAACCGATATTGTGAACGGCAACATGCACCTTATCGACCCTATCGTGAATCTGGATTTGTCACCGATAGGTGTTAACATCAAACAGTTTTCCACACGTTGGGAAGGCGGTTTACTGCGAACCAACGGCAACTGGCAGCGTAGCAACCGACGTTTACAGCTGAATGAGTTTGTTGTCGCCGGGATGGAGTACACACTCCCCAGCGACTGGCGCCAACGGTGGCAAGCGACGCTGCCATCCTGGCTAGCAGAAGTGAATGTGCGAAAATTCACGGCCAATCGCAACTTGCTGATCGATATCAACCCTGATTTCCCCTTCCAATTGACCGCGCTGGATGGGTACGGCAGTAATCTGTTGCTGGCTCGCAACCACCAGTGGGGAGTCTGGACAGGATCGTTGAATCTTAATGCCAGCGACGCGACGTTCAATAAAGTCGATGTGCGTCGCCCTTCACTGGCACTAGTGGCCGACGATAACCAGATCGCCATTAACGAACTTAGCGCATTTACGCAAAATGGCATGCTGGACGCTAAAGCGACCATCAGCCAGCAACCGGCACGCAATGTTTCCCTGTCGCTGACGGGGCGCGCCGTGCCACTGGATATTTTGACTCGCTGGGGATGGCCAGAACCCGTAACCGCACCGACAGGCAATACGAATCTGGAGTTGCAGTTGAATGGGCGGCTTGCTGCCGATACACCACTCAAGCCGACGCTAAACGGTACGCTACAAGGTGTGGATAGTAACGACCATCCAATCAGGCAGCAAATGCATCAAGGTACGGTGACAGAAACGCAATAACTATCGGGTATTCAAAACACGGGGCCAGATCGTTGGCAAATCTATTTTCCAAATGGAAACGGGAGTAACGGAATAGAAGAGTAAAGCGTTTGCGCTAGGGACAAAAACGTCAAGAACGTTTTTGGACGTACTTGCAGCGTCTTTACGATCTATCCGTTACGCCCGCTCTACGGACTTTATCAGCAACATCACCCAGTGAGAATCACGGGTATTATTATGGCGAAATGCTGCTGGCTAACATGCCGCGTGATGTATTGATGGGAATAGAGTCATAATATTTGGCTCTCATAGTGCTTAGCTACGGGTTAATCCACCTCCGACCCGCCAGCTTCCAGAGGCGCATCCGGCTGAGGAGGCAGCACGATATACACGCCTTCAAATAACGCCCCTTTATTGTCATCACCGAAGAGCTCGACATTGAGCTGCACACGTGCCTTGCGCCCCCGCGCCAGACGATCCAGATCGCCACTCAGCGACCCTAAGTCGGCAATAGCACTCGGCCGACCACTCACCGGCGTGCTGTAACGAATGTGCGCATCCGCCAGAATAATCGTTCCGCCGAGGTGCCGCTCACGCAGCAGCAGCCAGATCAGTCCCCAACCGGTAAGCGTAGCGAGAGAAAACATGCTGCCGGCAAAAAGCGTATGGTGCGGGTTCTGATTGCCCGTTTCAGGCATGGTGGTGATAAATTTCTTCCCTGTGTACTGGCTTATCCGCACCCCCATCTTTTCACTCAGAGGGATGTGCTCGTGCCAGGCTTGTTGCAACTGTCCGCACCAGTCAGGACGGTGCAAAATATCATCCAGCGTCGCCACCGGTTTGATCATCAGAAAGTGCCGCACAGGCGTTGTTTGTGGCGCAGTGATTTCGCCTTGGTTAACAAAACCCAGTTTGGAGAAGAAATCCATTGCATCTTCACGGGCGCTACAGACCACACGTTTGACGCCTTCCTGACGCGCTACGGACTCCAGGGTAATCGCAAGCAACGTCCCTAGCCCTTTCCCCCGCACATCCGGGTGAACCGCTAAAAAGCGGATTGCCGCTTCATTATCCGCGTTAATGGAAAGGCGGCCTATCGCGACCAGCCTTCCCTGCTCATCCACTACGGTTTGGTGATGTGCTAGAGCATCATAGGCATCGCGCTCGGAGCCTAGCGGCTGGCGCAGAGGTTTACGCAGCATTTCCCAGCGGAATTGATAGTACGCATCCAGTTCTTCTGCGCTTTCAGGTACTCTCAGATGATACATAACCTTTCCTCTATACCGAGATGCCTTATTGCATCAGGGTTCATAAAATCAAACCGCTGACAAACGGATACACAGCGCGATAACGGCAATGGTGCCTGCAACATTATGTCTGTAGCCAAAACGTCACTGGGCCGTCATTCACCAATGCCACTTTCATATCCGCCGCAAACTGCCCTGTTTCCGTGTGAACGCCTTGCTCACGGCACTGTCCGACAAAATACTGATAGAGGCGATCGGCCTCCGAGGGATGTGCACCGCGAGAAAACCCGGGCCGCATGCCACGCTGCGTATCAGCCACCAGTGTAAACTGCGAAACCACCAGCACATTGCCGCCAGCCTGACGAACATTGAGATTCATTTTCCCGTCATCGTCACCGAATATGCGGTAACCCAACACACGCTCGCAGAGTCGCTTGGCTTTTTGTTCGTCATCGCCCTGCTCAACGCCCAGTAAGATCAGCAAACCTTTATCGATTTCCCCAACCACACGGCCTTCTACCGTAACGCTGGCGCTGGATACTCGCTGAATTAGCGCAATCATAAAACCCAACTACTCCTGATGTCATCATTCCCAATAGAGGCCGTGTCCGCCCCTGCGATATAAATCATGCTTTAGCGGTCGCCGCTTGCATAGCGAAAAAATCCGGCACCACCTGACGATCGGTCACCAGAACGCTATGAATGCCCAAACTCTGTGCAGCATCGACGTTCCCAGCATTATCGTCAAAAAAGACGGCCTGCGCTGGCGTCACGCCTTCCTGCGTCAGGACATACTGATAAATCGCCAATTCCGGCTTACGTAATCCAATGTCTTGTGACAGATAGACCCTGTCAGCCGCTACCCCCACTTCCGGGAACAATGCCGGCCAGTGTGCACAATGGAGGCGATTAGTATTCGACAAAATCACCACGCGGTGTCCTTCCTGACGTAGGCGCTGCATGATGTCGATAACCTCAGGGCGCAACGCCACAAAAATAGCCTGCCAGCCAGCGGTGAATTGCTCGAAGCTCAAGGCGATGCCCATTTCCTGACACAGTCTGATCGCAAATTCCTCATCGCTGATCTCGCCCCGCTCATGCTGTTCAAACGCTTCACCCATGACGAAACGTTCTTGCAACGTCGCGAGCGGCACACTGCTCAGATTACTCCAGACGCCTAATACTCTTTTGAAATCAATATCGATGACGACATTACCCAAATCAAAGATATACAGCATGGCAGCCTCCTCCTGACGTAATCGTAGGATTTTCACTGTAGCGGGAAATGGCGAAGCTGAACAGGAAGGAAATATAAGGAAAGGTTAAAGTGGAAGAAAGCGCATAAAATTCAGGGCACCCGAAGGTGCCCTGTTTCGTAACAGACAAACCCGTCGAAATTAGACGTCTTTGCTGCCGCGGCTAGCGCGTTTACGGTCGTTTTCGGTCAGATGACGTTTACGAATACGGATAGACTGTGGCGTCACTTCAACCAGTTCGTCGTCATCAATGAACTCCAGCGCTTGTTCCAGAGACATTTTGATCGCCGGAACCAGCGTGGTCGCTTCATCAGTACCCGATGCACGCATGTTGGTCAGTTTCTTACCGGTCAGACAGTTTACTGTCAGATCGTTAGAACGTGAGTGAATACCGATGATCTGGCCTTCATACACTTCTGCACCGTGACCGAGGAACAGCTTACCGCGATCTTGCAGGCTGAACAGCGCAAACGCGACGGCTTTACCTTGACCGTTAGAGATCAGCACGCCGTTCTGACGTTGGCCGATATCGCCTGGACGCACGTCATCGTAGTGGCTGAACGTGGAGTACAGCAGACCGGTACCAGACGTCATGGTCATGAATTCGGTACGGAAACCGATCAGGCCACGAGCAGGGATCAGGTAATCCAGACGGATACGACCCTTGCCATCTGGAATCATGTCTTTCACATCACCTTTACGCTCACCCATGGCTTGCATGACTGAACCCTGGTGCTGTTCTTCGATATCCAGCGTCACGTTTTCAAACGGTTCCTGATTACGACCATCGATAACGCGGTTAATAACTTTTGGACGTGATACGGCCAGTTCAAAGCCTTCACGACGCATGTTTTCGATCAGAACCGACAGGTGCAATTCACCACGGCCAGAAACGCGGAACGCATCAGCGTCTTCGGTTTCGTCAACGCGCAGGGCAACGTTGTGTACCAGTTCTTTGTTCAAACGCTCCAGAATCTGGCGCGACGTCACATACTTACCTTCTTTACCACAGAACGGTGAAGTATTGACGTTGAAGAACATGGTAACGGTAGGTTCATCGACGCTCAGTGCTGGCAGCGCTTCGACATTCTGCGGATCGCAGATGGTGTCGGAAATATTCAGCTCGCCCAGACCGGTGATCGCGATGATATCGCCTGCTTCGGCTTCGGTTGCGTCGATACGCTCCAGACCCAGGTGAGTCAGAACTTTACCGACTTTACCGTTACGGGTTTTTCCTTCGCTATCAACAATAGTCACTTGTTGGTTAGGCTTAACTTTACCGCGCTTGATACGGCCGATACCGATAACGCCAACATAGTTGTTGTAGTCCAGCTGAGAAATTTGCATCTGGAACGGTGCATTCATCTCAACCTGAGGCGGAGACACGTGATCGACAATCGCCTGATACAGCGGGGTCATATCTTCCGCCATGTCGGTATGGTCGAGACCCGCGATACCATTCAGCGCAGAAGCATAAATGATCGGGAAATCCAGCTGCTCGTCAGTGGCATCCAGGTTCACGAACAGGTCGAATACCTGATCGACAACCCAGTCAGGACGCGCACCAGGACGGTCAACTTTGTTGATAACCACAATCGGTTTCAGACCGTTGGCAAATGCTTTTTTGGTCACGAAACGCGTTTGCGGCATCGGGCCATCCATCGCATCAACAACCAGCAGTACCGAGTCAACCATCGACATGACACGCTCAACCTCGCCGCCGAAGTCGGCGTGTCCCGGGGTATCTACGATGTTAATGCGGTAGTCTTTCCAATTAATGGCGGTATTTTTTGCGAGGATGGTAATTCCACGCTCTTTCTCCAAATCGTTGGAGTCCATTACACGCTCGGTTGCTTCGACACGTTCACCGAACGTTCCGGATTGTTGCAACAGCTTGTCAACCAGGGTGGTTTTCCCATGGTCAACGTGCGCAATAATGGCGATGTTACGCAAATTTTCGATCACAGCTTTGCCTCAGGCATTTAGAAATAGCGCGCTATTGTACACGTATTAATCGAGGGACTAAACAAGATCACAAGCATCTATGATAAACAACCTAGAGCTGCTTGCTTTGTGATCCCTTTCACGGTGCAAAAGCGCTACAAGCGAACACAAATGCACTAAATAAGTGCAATAATTCACATACAGGGCACCATTTTGGTGCTTTAAACTATAATGGTGCAGTGGATTTCCGTGAGAAAGCCCCAAGTAGCAACACATTGCACACATTTAAAAAGTTGGCACACTTTTAGCTTTAGTCTACTCACGGCAACAACATCAATCCACAACGATATTCGTTCCACGACGATAAATGACCAATCGGGAGAACCAAGTATGTCCGCAGAACATGTTTTGACGATGCTGAATGAGCACGAAGTGAAGTTTGTTGATTTACGCTTCACGGATACTAAAGGTAAAGAACAGCACGTCACCATTCCGGCTCATCAAGTTAATGCCGACTTCTTCGAAGAAGGTAAAATGTTTGATGGTTCCTCGATTGGCGGCTGGAAAGGTATCAACGAGTCAGACATGGTTCTGATGCCCGATGCCAGCACAGCGATGATCGACCCGTTCTTCGAAGATTCTACTCTGATCATTCGTTGTGACATTCTTGAACCAGGCACCATGCAAGGTTATGACCGCGACCCGCGTTCTATCGCGAAGCGTGCGGAAGATTTCCTGCGTTCTTCTGGCATTGCCGACACTGTTCTGTTCGGGCCTGAGCCAGAATTCTTCCTGTTCGATGACATCCGTTTCGGCAGCAGCACTTCTGGTTCTCACGTTGCTATCGACGACGTCGAAGCTTACTGGAACTCTGGTAAAGAATACGAAGGCGGTAACAAAGGTCACCGTCCAGGTCTGAAAGGCGGCTACTTCCCAGTTCCACCAGTCGATTCATCACAGGACATTCGTTCTGCTATGTGTCTGACCATGGAGCAAATGGGTCTGGTTGTTGAAGCTCACCACCACGAAGTGGCTACCGCTGGTCAGAACGAAGTGGCTACCCGCTTCAACACCATGACCAAAAAAGCTGACGAAATTCAGATCTACAAATATGTCGTGCACAACGTGGCTCACGCCTACGGTAAAACCGCGACCTTCATGCCAAAACCAATGTTCGGTGATAACGGTTCTGGTATGCACTGCCACATGTCTCTGTCTAAAGACGGCACTAACCTGTTCGCTGGCGACAAATACGGCGGCCTGTCTGAACTGGCTCTGTTCTACATCGGCGGTGTTATCAAGCACGCTAAAGCCATCAACGCCCTGGCGAACCCGACCACCAACTCCTACAAACGTCTGGTCCCTGGCTACGAAGCTCCAGTTATGCTGGCTTACTCTGCCCGTAACCGTTCTGCTTCAATCCGTATTCCAGTTGTTGCCAGCCCGAAAGCACGTCGTATCGAAGCGCGCTTCCCGGATCCAGCAGCTAACCCATACCTGTGCTTCGCTGCACTGCTGATGGCTGGCCTCGACGGCATCATCAACAAAATCCACCCTGGCGATGCAATGGACAAAAACCTGTACGATCTGCCTCCAGAAGAAGAAGCAGAGATTCCAAAAGTTGCAGGTTCTCTGGACGAAGCCTTGGCTGCACTGAACGAAGACCGCGAGTTCCTGACCCGCGGTGGCGTGTTCACCGACGACGCTATCGAAGCGTATATCGAACTGCGTAAATCTGAGATTGACCGCGTTCGTATGACGCCGCACCCAGTTGAGTTCGAACTGTACTATAGCGTTTAATAACGACAGCGTTTAATAACGACAACATGGTTGGGTGTGCTGATACCCAACCATGACCGATAACCAACAGAATACTAAGAAGTTTGTTCTTGTTGCCGTGGAAACGCTTCAGCCCATCTTCGGATGGGCTTTTTTCACCACCGGCATTGGCCGTTGCGACGTAACATCCATCATTCACACTACAAGGCACCACGACGGTGCGGGAGTCTGCGTTATGGCAACAGGCACGCTGCCCGATGCTGGGCAGATCCTCAATTCCCTGATAAACAGCATTTTATTGCTGGATAACGATCTGGCGATTCACTATTCCAATCCGGCAGCACAGCAATTACTGGCACAAAGCTCGCGTAAATTATCCGGCACGCCACTGCCTGATTTGCTGGGATACTTTTCTCTGAATATCGATTTACTGCGTGAAAGTCTGGATTCAGGGCAAGGTTTTACGGATAACGAGGTCACTCTCGTTGTGGATGGTAAAGCGCACATCATGTCGCTCACCGCGCAGCGGGTACAAAACGATTTCATCCTACTGGAAATGGCGCCGATGGATAATCAGCGCCGTCTCAGTCAGGAACAGCTTCAACATGCGCAACAGCAGGCCGCCCGTGATTTAGTCCGGGGTTTAGCGCATGAGATAAAAAATCCGCTTGGCGGATTGCGTGGCGCTGCGCAGCTGCTTGCTAAAGCGTTGCCCGATCCGGCGTTGACGGAATATACCAAGGTCATCATCGAACAGGCGGATCGCCTGCGTAATCTGGTCGATCGCCTGCTCGGGCCACAACAGCCTGGCCTGCACGTCACTCAAAGCATTCATCAGGTCGCCGAACGCGTTTGCCAGCTCGTTTCACTGGAAAAACCAGATAACGTGACGCTGGTGAAAGACTATGACCCCAGTCTGCCAGAACTGACGCACGACCCTGACCAGATTGAACAGGTACTGCTGAATATTACCCGCAATGCGCTACAGGCGCTGGGCGAGGAAGGCGGGACGATTACGATACGAACCCGCACCGCTTTTCAGTTGACGTTACACGGCGTGCGCTATCGCCTCGCCGCCCGTATTGACGTAGAAGATGACGGCCCCGGCGTACCCGCTCAACTACAAGACACCCTGTTTTACCCGATGGTAAGCGGGCGCGAAGGGGGAACCGGTTTAGGGCTTTCCATCGCCCGCAGTCTGATCGATCAGCACTCCGGTAAAATTGAATTTAACAGTTGGCCAGGACACACCGAATTCTCGGTTTACCTGCCCATTCGCCAGTGAGGTTCACAATGCAACGAGGGATAGTCTGGATTGTCGATGACGATAGCTCCATCCGTTGGGTGCTTGAGCGTGCGCTTGCTGGTGCGGGTTTAACCTGCGCAACGTTTGAGAACGGAAATCAGGTATTGCATGCGTTAGCAACACAAACCCCCGACGTTTTGCTGTCCGACATCCGCATGCCGGGGATGGATGGATTAGCGCTCTTACAGCAAATCAAGCAGCGTCACCCAATGCTCCCGGTCATCATTATGACGGCGCATTCCGATTTGGATGCCGCCGTCAGTGCTTATCAACAGGGTGCGTTCGACTATTTGCCGAAGCCGTTCGATATTGATGAAGCCGTTGCGCTGGTTGAGCGCGCGATCAGCCATTATCTGGAACAGCAACAGCCAGTACGCAGCCAACCGATCAATGGTCCAACAACGGATATTATCGGCGAAGCGCCCGCGATGCAGGATGTCTTTCGCATCATCGGTCGCCTGTCTCGCTCGTCGATCAGCGTGCTGATTAACGGTGAATCGGGAACCGGTAAAGAGCTGGTAGCACATGCCCTGCATCGCCACAGCCCGCGCACCAAAGCCCCTTTTATCGCCCTGAATATGGCCGCTATTCCCAAAGATCTGATCGAATCAGAACTGTTCGGCCATGAAAAAGGCGCGTTTACAGGCGCAAACCAGATTCGTCAGGGCCGCTTTGAACAGGCCGATGGCGGAACACTATTTCTGGATGAAATTGGCGACATGCCGCTAGATGTGCAAACACGTCTGTTACGCGTCTTGGCAGACGGACAGTTTTATCGCGTTGGCGGCTATGCAGCGGTGAAAGTGGATGTCCGTATTATCGCGGCAACGCACCAAAATCTTGAACAACGAGTGCAGGAAGGCAAATTCCGTGAGGATCTGTTCCACCGCCTGAACGTGATCCGCGTTCATTTACCACCGCTGCGTGAACGTCGGGAAGATATCCCTCGTCTGGCGCGTTATTTCTTGCAGGCCACTGCCAAAGAGCTGGGCGTCGAGCCGAAGAATCTGCATCCCGAAGCGGAAACAGCGCTAACCCGTTTGCCGTGGCCCGGCAACGTGCGCCAATTGGAAAACACTTGTCGTTGGTTGACGGTCATGGCCGCCGGTCAGGAAGTGCTGATTCAGGATCTGCCGCCTGAACTGTTCGAGACCACAGCACCAGATTCCACTGTACATATTCTGCCGGACAGTTGGGCTACGCTATTGGCACAATGGGCCGATCGCGCGCTGCGTTCCGGTCATCAAAACCTGCTGGCGGAGGCCCAACCGGAAATGGAAAGGACGCTGCTGACAACAGCACTGCGGCATACGCAAGGTCATAAGCAGGAAGCGGCAAGATTGCTGGGATGGGGTAGAAATACTCTGACGCGTAAACTAAAAGAGCTGGGAATGGAGTAGCGAGATTGCTTTTTTATTGCTCAATTGTTAACAAACAAACGGGTGATAAAAAATACAATCTGGCGCACGAAATTGTCATTAATTTGTCCTTTACTTGCCTCGAGTCAGCAGTATGATCGTGTCGCTGATTCGGGAGGAATACCATGCTGGACTCATTAATTTCCGCGGCAACACTTTCCGTTGCAACACATGGCGCTGAAATTGGCTCCGCGGCAAGTCATTCGCCGCAGGCTGCTATTGCCGCCGTTTTGTGTGCCGCACTGATTAACTTCTTTAGTTAATCTCAAAAGTTTGAGAACAGCCAGTCGGTACTAACATCGACTGGCTGTTTTTTATTTAAATCACGCGGGAAAACTGCTGCGTTCTGAGCTTGTTACGTAGATAGACGTCAAAGCACATACAGATATTGCGGATCAGCAAACGCCCTTTCGGCGTCACCACCAGCTCATCTTCCTGACTATCCACCAGCCCATCGGCCACCAGCGGAGCCAGCAACGCTAAATCCTGCTCAAAGTAGGTTTTAAAATCGATCGCATATTCTGCTTCAATCGGCGCATAGCTAAGCTGGAAATTACAAATGAGCGTCTTAATCACATCGCGGCGAAGGCAGTCGTCACGCGTCAATTGCAGCCCGCGCCACAGGGCATTTCCTTTGTCTTTAACTTGCGCATAATACTGCTTCAGTTCCTTCTGATTCTGGGCATAGCTATCACCGATCATACTAATCGCCGACACCCCCATCCCAAGCAAATCGCTATCGCCCTGCGTCGTATAGCCCTGAAAATTGCGATGCAGCTTCCCTTCTCTCTGCGCCACGGCCAGTTCATCGTCCGGGCGAGCAAAGTGATCCATGCCGATAAACTGATAGCCCGATTGTGTCAGCGACCCAATCGTCTGTTGCAGAATATCCAGCTTTTGCTCCGCGCTCGGTAAATCCGCTTCTTTGATCTTGCGCTGCGCAGCGAACAGGCTGGGTAAATGCGCATAGTTAAAGACGCTAAGCCGGTGCGGGCTTAATTCCGCAACGCGCTGTAGTGTAAAAGCGAAACTTTCCGGCGTTTGCTTCGGCAGGCCGTAAATCAAATCGATATTGGTTGAGGTGAAGCCCAGCGCCTTTGCCCGTTCAATAAGGGCAAAAATAAAGTCTTCATCCTGCTCACGATTGACCAGCTTCTGAACGTCTTTATTAAAATCCTGAACGCCCATGCTCAAGCGGTTAAACCCTTCGGCGCGCAGATGATCGAGGACGTCCAGCTCAATTTCTCGTGGATCGACTTCAAGCGACAGCTCAGCCTGCTCGGAAAAAGAGAACAGCTCGCGCAGCAGCGACATCAGTCGGCTGATTTGTACTTTATTTAGATAGGTTGGTGTACCGCCACCCCAATGCAATTGCGTCACCGTTCGCCCAGCAAATAGCGGCGCACGCTGGCGAATTTCCTGCTCCAGCACATCAAGATATTCATCCGCTTTATGCTGCTGACGCGTAACCAGCTTATTACAGCCGCAGAAATAGCACAGCCGATGGCAAAAAGGGATATGGATGTACAGCGACAGCGGTCGCTGTGGATAACGGGCAATGGCCTGCTGAAACGCCGGCTCATCGTAAGCTTCACTGAATTCTAACGCTGTGGGATAAGACGTATAACGCGGCCCAGAATAGTTATATTTTTGAATCAGGGCCAGATCCCAGTCAACGGACGGTATCGACATATTCGCTCACTCCTTCCAGTTTTTACTCGGTGGGTTATCCTTCCCCTCCTGATTCATGCGCCCGTTAAACAGGGCGCGGAGCAATCGGTGCTTACGCTTCGACAATAGCCATAGTTTACTGAACAGATAGAGCAGATAAAACGCCACCAGCAATATCAGGAACAGAAACAGCCATTTCATTGATTAGAACGCGTCTTTCGGGTTATTACGTTTCAAAAGCTGCAACATATCTTCCTGCTGTTCTTCTTCGTCATCATCACCCAGCTCGATTCCAAGCTCTTCCATCAGGATGTCGATACGATCTAGCGTTTCATCGACCCATGACTGATCTTTGGCGCTTAGCGTCTCACCACTATCCAGACGATCCAATAAGGCATCCAGACGTGAATCGTTTTCTAACATTTCCAGCTCTTCTTCCGGAGACATTGTCGGTTTGGCAGCAACCACTTTCTCTACAGGCGCAGAAGGCTTCGGCTTAGGTTTCGCAACGGTGCTGTCTAACACGCCAAGCTGTACAGGTTTTTTACTACCAATACGCGGATCGGCTGCTTTACGCTGACCAGAACGCTGATCGGTGGATGCTTTTTCCTGAGTTCGGCTGCCCGCCGCGTGACCACGATGCTTTTTATCTTTCTTACGCTCACGCGCTTCACGCTCTAACTCTTCACGAGTCTTTCTTTTTACTTTGGGTTTTCCTGCCTTATCGGCAGCCCCTTTGACAGGTCGGTTCATAATGTTGTTCTCAGGTACACAGATATAAGGGAAGTCCGGCGGAATCTAGCAGAAAGCCCAAGAATAAAAAAGCGTCCACATCAGACGGCTGAGCTTTGAGGCAGATAAACCCGCCTTTATTGTCAGTTACAGGTATAATCCCCAACCAGACAGAGATTCAGATAGAGATAACCATCGTGACCCAGCAATATAACTACCACATGACGCGTTTTATCATCAGCGCCCCGGATATTCGCCATCTGGCAACAGACAGCGGTATTGAAGTGGCCTTTGCTGGGCGCTCTAACGCCGGAAAATCCAGCGCACTAAACACGCTGACCAACCAGAAGAACCTGGCACGAACCAGTAAAACGCCGGGCCGTACCCAGTTGATCAACCTGTTTGAGGTGACCGACGGCGTGCGTTTGGTCGATCTCCCCGGCTATGGCTATGCCGAAGTGCCAGAGCAAATGAAGATCAAATGGCAACGTGCGCTCGGTGAATATCTGCAAAAGCGTAACAGCCTGAAGGGGCTGGTTGTGCTAATGGATATTCGCCATCCGCTGAAAGATCTTGATCAGCAAATGATTCAGTGGGCAGTCGATGTCGAGCTTCCCGTCTTAGTGCTGCTGACCAAAGCCGATAAGCTGGCCTCTGGCGCACGTAAGGCACAGTTGAATATGGTTCGCGAGGCTGTCTTACCATTTATGGGTGATATTCAGGTCGAAGCGTTTTCGTCACTGAAAAAACTCGGCGTCGATAAACTACGGCAGAAATTGGACAACTGGTTCAGTACGCTGGAACACGCTGAAGAAGAGCAAGAAGCAGAATAATCCTTTCGCGTGGTGCAGAGCATCCTCACTCGCATCACGCCCCACTTTCCCGCAATGATCCCCCACCAGAAACGTTATTTTACCCTCGAAATCGCCTGATACCTTGCTGCTGGCAACGTAGCTACCACCGTTTTGAGGGTAAAAAACCTAGATAAGCCCCATAAAAAACGCCCCGCTCAAAACTGAGCGGGGCGGCTAATATTCAGCCAAATCCGATTACGTGAAGTAAAAGGTCTGAAAGATAGAACATCTTACCTCTGTACCCTACGTCTTTAACTCTACCCTATTTTTTCACGGGAACAAAGGATTTTTTGTTGTTTACTTTCATAGAAAATGGTTATCGATTACACAAAGTTAAACCAGGTCACACAATACTGTTATTTAATTACAGAAATAACGCGAGAATCAGCAATTAATGTGCTTCATCCCAGTTCATGCCCGTACCAATGTCAACCTGCAACGGAACATTCAGTTGCATACAGCCTTCCATTAATGCTTTGATTTTACTAATGGATTCCTCAATAACTGAATCGTGGATCTCGAAAACTAGCTCATCGTGAACCTGCATGATCATTTTCACCTGCGGCGCGTCTTTCTGTAGCCAGTAGTCAATCGCGATCATCGCTTTCTTAATAATGTCAGCAGCGGTGCCCTGCATCGGGGCGTTAATCGCCGCACGCTCCGCACCTTTACGCGCCATCGCATTACGAGAATGGATATCTGGCAGGTAGAGACGGCGACCATCCAATGTAGACACATAGCCATGTTCCGCGGCCTGTTGGCGTGTACGTTCCATGTAATCCTGTACACCGGGGTAACGCTCAAAATACAGGTTCATGTATTTCTGCGATTCGCTACGGGGAATATTCAACTGACGCGACAGGCCAAACGCGCTCATGCCGTAGATCAGACCAAAGTTGATCGCTTTCGCACTGCGACGCTGTTCTGATGTCACCTTATCCAGCGCAGTACCAAACACTTCTGACGCCGTTGCCCGATGGATATCCAGCCCGTTCGCGAATGCGTTCAACAGCCCTTTATCACCCGATAGGTGCGCCATGATACGCAGTTCGATTTGGGAATAGTCCGCTGCCACAATGCTGTAGCCCTTCGGCGCAATGAATGCCTGACGAATACGCCGCCCTTCATCATTACGCACCGGGATATTTTGCAGATTCGGATCGCTGGAAGACAAACGCCCGGTCGCAGTAACAGCCTGATGATAGGACGTATGCACGCGCTTCGTCGCCGGATTGATCATCAGCGGTAGCTTATCGGTGTAAGTAGATTTCAGCTTGGCCAACCCACGATATTCCAGGATCAGCTTCGGCAGAGGGTAATCCAGCGCCAGCTCAGCCAGCACTTCTTCATTGGTTGACGGTGCGCCTTTTGGCGTTTTCTTCAGAATTGGCAGCTTTTGCTTTTCATACAGAATGCCCTGTAGCTGCTTGGTCGATGAGAGGTTGAACTCTTCACCTGCCAGCTCATAGGCTTGTGTTTCCAGCTCCGCCAAACGGGTTGTCAGCTCTTTTGAATGCTCCGATAGAATCGCGGGATCGATCAGCACGCCTGTACGCTCGATGCGGGATAAAACTGGCACCAGCGGCATATCGATAGCCAGGAAGACCTGACACAGGTCGGCATGTGGCTGAAGTTTCCCCCACAGTTTCTGGTGCAGATGCAGCGTGACGTCCGCATCCTCGGCCGCATAAGGCCCAGCCTGTTCCAGTGCGATCTGATTAAACGTCAGCTGATTTTTCCCCTTACCCGCGATCTCTTCAAAGGTAATGGTTTTGTGGTTCAGATAACGCTCAGCCAGGCTATCCATATCGTGGCGGCCGGCCACGCTGTCGAGTACGTAGGATTCCAACATGGTATCAAACGCGATACCGCGTAAATCGATACCGTACCGCTGCATCATGCCTTTATCAAATTTGAGATTCTGACCCACCTTAAGCAGCTTCTCATCTTCCAGCAGTGGTTTGAACAAAGCCAAAACCTTGTCGCGATCCAGCTGTTCCGGCGCATCCAGATAGTCATGCCCTAATGGCAAATAAGCCGCCTCACCAGGCTTAATAGCAAATGACAAACCAATCAGGTTAGCGGTAAGCGTATCCAACCCGTCGGTTTCCGTATCAAAAGCGAAAACGTCAGCCTGTTTTAAACGCTCAACCCAATCGAGCAGCGTTTTCTCATCAAGAATCGTGACATAACCGTCGGCAGAAAGCGTAGGCGCGTTATCTTCTTCAGCAACTTGCTCAACCACCGCGTTACTCACAGTCTGAACAGGCTGGCCGCTCTTTTTACCCTGCATCCAAGTGCCTGATTCAACATCTGATAACCAGCGTTTAAATTCATAACGGGAAAAGAGACGATGCAGTTCATCTACATCCAGCTCATTAACGGTGAGCTGATCGCAGCTAAGCTCCAGCTCAACATCCGTTTTAATGGTGGCAAGCTGATAAGAGAGGTAGGCCACATCTTTGTGCTGTTCCAGCTTCGGCGCCATGGTTTTCGCACCACGGAAGGAAAGCTCGGTAATTTTATCCAGATTGGCATACAGCGCATCCAGCCCGCCAATACCTTGCAATAGCGCCTGCGCCGTTTTTTCACCCACGCCGGGTACGCCAGGAATGTTATCTGACGCATCTCCCATCAACGCAAGGAAATCGATAATCAGCGCAGGGGGAATACCGTATTTATCACACACTTCCTGTGGGCCAAGAATGGTGTTATTCATGGTATTAATGAGCGTCACACTTGGCGTAACCAACTGTGCCATGTCTTTATCACCGGTACTGATCAGCACCGACTTACCCGCTTTTTCCGCCTGAACGGCGAGCGTGCCGATTACATCATCCGCTTCTACACCGGAAACGGCCAAAAGCGGCAGCCCCATCGCTTTCACCATCTTATGCAGAGGCTCTATTTGCTCGCGTAGATCCTCAGGCATCGGTGGTCGGTGAGCCTTATAGTTTTCGAATAGCTCATCGCGAAACGTTTTTCCTTTTGCATCAAAAACAACGGCAACATGGCTGGGCTGATATTGCAGCAGCAAACTGCGTAGCATATTCAGTACGCCATACATTGCACCGGTTGCTTCTCCCACGCTGTTTGTTAGCGGTGGAAAAGCGTGATAAGCACGATACAAATAGGATGAACCGTCTACCAGTATTAAGGGGTTTTCTGCAATCTGAGCCATAGCCTGCCGTGATCGTTGTTGTCTGTCATGGCGCTAAGCATGCCATAGGTCAGGGAAAGAGACGATCCTTAACGTAAGATATTGGCTGATTTTGCATGGATCCTCGCAAGATCTTCCTGTGGATAACTTTGTGAATAGTTTTATACTCTTAATTATTTATTTGACCTGTTATCTCACTGTATTTTTTTATATTGATTAATTTCATGTGGTTATAATATAAATTGTTTGATTTTGAGACACCTAAAACTGTAATCCAATTTGTGGATATAAACCAAAAGATAAATAGGCATTGGGGATTAGGGAGATATAAAGATAAGAAGAATGAACAGCGAGAAAGTAATAAGTCATGCGGCTTTACCCGCATGACTTATTAAATAATTACTTCTTGGTAACGAGGAACTTCACTACGTCAGCGTACTGTTTTACATATCCGTCCATTGAACTGGTATCAAGACCATCATTCTTGATCATATATTTACCGTTAACGAACATGGCCGGAACGCCGCGTAATTGTAAATCTGCGGCCGCTTTTTCCTGCTGGGCAACCAGAGATTTCACAACGAAGCTATTCAACGCACCATCGAACTCTTCCGCACTCACGCCAGCTTTCACAAAGACTTCGCGAATATCTTCAGGCTTTTGTACGGTCTGTGTTTTCTGAACGGCATCAAACATCAGCGGGGTAATTTTATCTTCTACGCCCAGCGCCATGGCCACAGCCCAGGCCTGAGTCAGGTTTTTACCCAATGGACCCAGGAAGTCCACGTGATAACGTGTCATCTTCGTCCCTTCTGGCAACGCTTTTTTTACTGCATCTGGAACATGGTAAACCTGTTCAAATTGATAGCAGTGCGGGCAATAGAACGAAAAGAACTCGAGAACCTGAGGTTCTTGCGTCGCAGGCTTATCTAACTCTACATATTGTTTTCCTTCAGAAAACTCTGCGGCAGAAGCACTACATGCCAGAATGACGCCAATCAGCGCAAGCCATAATTTCTTCATAAATTTAACTCTCTCCATTTAATTTCAATACATTGGCATTAGCTGCAAAGGAGGTTCCTGTAACAGCTGAGTTTGCCCAATAAATATTGCCGTTTGCTTCAACCAAAAATCAGCATCCGTCATCCAAGGGAAATTTTTCGGAAAAGCAGGGTCTTCCCAGCGACGAGCCACCCAAGCTAAATAATAAATCTGTCGCATCGCACGAAGCGGTTCGATCAGTGCGAGCTCTTTCTCCTGAAACTCCGCAAATTCGCTATAGGCCTCTAACAAGATATCCAGTTGAATGCGTTGTTCACGTCGGTCACCGTGCAACAGCATCCATAAATCCTGTATTGCCGGACCATTACGGGCATCATCCAAATCGACAAACAGCGGGCCATCACGCCACAAAATATTGCCTGGGTGACAATCCCCATGCAAACGCAGTGGTCGCCAGTCGCTGTGCCAATAAGTTTCAACTGTATCAATCAGTTGACGGGTTGCCTGTAAAAAATCATGTCGATGTATTTGCGGTATGAGCGGACATGTTTCCAACAGTCGATAAGGTTCATGCAGATATTCATTTACCCCAATCGTCGGACGCTCGGTGAATAACGCTTTCTGCCCCGTTTGGTGAATCCGGCCAAGAAAACGACCAACCCACTCTAGCTGATCTTCATTATCCATTTCATACTGCCGCCCCCCCACACTGGGGAATACGGCAAAATGAAAGCCTTCATAGACATTCAGTGTCTGTCCATTAAGCAAAACGGGCGCGACAACAGGGACTTCATCTTCTGCCAACTGCTGGGCAAAAATATGCTCTTCCTGAATCTGCGCCGCGCTCCACCGTTCTGGGCGATAAAATTTCACCACAAAGCGTTTACGATTTTCATCCGCAAACTGATACACCCGATTTTCATAGCTGTTTAGCGCCGTCAGGCCAGAATCAACGCGCAGCCCAACATCCAGCAAGGCATCCATGATCAGATCAGGGAACAGCGTCTGGAAATTAAATACCGAACTATTCATCACAGCCACAACGGGTCAGAGACAACATAAAAGATACGCGTGCAATAGTTAGCATCATTAACGTGTTATTCCTTTCCACTAGTCTTTAATCACTCCCCGTGCACGAAGCAAAGCGGTCTTAAAATCCTCTTCATAGTCTTTCTTCAAACCAGGAATAACTTGTTCTTTATCTGCATCACGCATTTTTAGATGGTAAATAAGGATATCATCAGTCAGTTCATTTAACTGCCCCTCGAACCCCGCCTCCTGTGCAAGGTTTTGTAAAAATTGCACTAGATTTAAATCGGGTTCTTTTTGCCAGGCTGGGTGCAATAACTCAACCAACTCATTAACGCGATGACATTTCATTTTTTTCTCCTTAAAAACGATTTGTACTCAATAAATTTCAATATGCAGGAAGTTACCTAAGAGATAGTGAGCATATACCCTAAAGAATTCGAGTTTCAGGACAAAACGTTTACGTTTTGAACAGCGTTTGCGCTAGCCCTTTAGGGCGAGGCTCATAAATGAGCCTCGTAATGCGGCAAGCGAGGGAATCCCGATGAGCTTACACTGGTAAGTGATTCGGGTGACCAAACGCGGCCAACGCACATTCAACTTGAAGTATGACGGGTATATAGTGATAAAAATAACAGCCTTGTGTACATGAGGAAAGAACTTGGTCTTCTGAGAAAGTTTCCAGAGAATAGCGTGGAACTTATCCCTCAAAAGCTTTCAGAATAAAGGAAAGTCGGTATAGATACTTGGAAAGTAAAATGATTACAGGCGTTATTCTCGCAGGCGGGCGTGCAACGCGTATGGGCGGAAACGATAAGGGGCTGATAACACTGAATGGTCGGCCGCTATACCTACACGTTCTCTCTCGGCTTAAAGCACAGGTCGACGAGGTTATCATCAGTGCCAACCGCAATCAGGCTATCTATGCGCAAAGTGGATGCCAAATTATTGGTGACTTTGATACAAGCTTTCCTGGCCCGCTAGCAGGTATTCTAAGTGGATTACATGCCGCCATGTCCGAGTGGGTGGTATTTGTCCCCTGTGATGTGCCTGCTTTCCCCCTCGATCTGGTACATCGTTTGTGGCAAGTGCGGGGGGAAGCCAATGCGGCTTATGCCACTGATGGAGAACGTCCACATCCCACATTACTCTTAATCAATAAAAACCTTATTGAACCACTAGAGACCTATCTGCATGTCGGAAATCGTAAGCTGATGCTATTTATGGAACAGGTTGGAGCAAAAGCCGTTTCATTTAACGATCAGCCTGAAGCGTTTCGTAATCTGAATTCGCCTGAAGATTTATCCAATTGGGAGGATCAACGCAGTGGTTTCTAATCATCTCCCTTTACTTGCTGTTGCTGCTTATAGCGGTACAGGTAAAACAACATTACTTAAACACGTCATCCCTCTGCTGATTAATCATGGCGTTAGAATCGGATTAATTAAGCATACGCATCACCAAATGGATATTGATACGCCCGGCAAAGACAGCTATGAACTGCGTAAAGCTGGCGCGGCGCAAACCATCGTTGCCAGCAATCAAAGGTGGGCATTAATGACGGAGACCCCTGAGCAGGAAGAGCCAAATATTTACGATCTGGTAGATAAAATGGATGCCTCGACTCTCGACCTGGTGCTGGTTGAGGGCTTTAAACATGAAAAGATCGCTAAAATAGCTCTATTTCGCCAATCGTTGGACAGAAAATTAAGTGATTTGATCGATGAATATGTCATTGCGATTGCAGCGGATACAGAGATAGACACCATACTTCCGGTACTTGATATCAATCAGCCGGAACAGGTTGCTAATTTTATTCACCAATGGCTCAGACATAACCGCCTGTAGTTTGGAGTAGATCGCCGTTTACACTAAGCCATTCAGTGATCGGTTGATAGCGGCGGTCTTTCACCACAGGATAGAGATTCATAATTGGTCTTCCTGACGGTGTTGTCTTCCCCAAATCGCAGACAGCAAAAAGCCCCTGTCT